>CAZJYH010000037.1:5137-16349 GCA_964549365.1 uncultured Alphaproteobacteria bacterium | reverse complement strand
GGCGGACCGGACGCTCACCGGCACCGCGGATCGATTGTACGCCATGATCGTGGTGTCCATGCTCTGGTCACACGCGCCGATCGTTCCAACCAGAATCTCCGTCGCGGGCACGTCCAGCCCGATCTCCACGCGCTGCCCACGCAACGATATCGGAAGCGTATCGAGCGGGCAGAGGCCGGATTGATGCGCAAGGAGCAGATCGGCCGCGTGCGCCCCGACGGCCGACGGCGCGTATCGCACGCCGATGTTCTCCGTCGCGCCCGGCTCCAGATCGAACGGCGACGTCGGCGCGGAGACGATCGCGAACGGCGCGGCAGGCGGCACGATGCGAAGCGTCACGCGCTCGCCCCCGGGATTGCGCAGCGTCAGCGTCAGCACGCTGTCGGCCGCCGCGCCGTGGCACGCGATCACGGACCCGAAGTCCAGTCCGGAGGGCGCCGTCTCGATGATGGCGGCACCGGAGCGCAGGCCGCGAACCGGCAACCGCAACTGCAGATCGCAGTCGGCGATCCGCACGATCAGCGTGTCGACGGCATCGCCGGTCTTCAGCGAGGAGAACCGCACGCGAAGCCGGACCGAGTCGCCGGGACGCAGCGAGTCGGGGAGCGGCGTCTCCAGCACGAACGCTCCGTCGGCGCCGCTCCACGTTTCGGGGCGCAACGGATGAAGCGTGACCGATCCGTTGTTGCGGAGCACCACGCTGTCGGCTACGAACTGCGCGCAGCCTGCCAGCGGAGGGAACGTCATCTCCGATGGAACGAACTCGATGCGCGGCGCGGCCCACGTCCCTTCCAGCGGATATCGGAACACGGTATCGCATTCCTTCACGCGCACCAGCATCGTGTCGCGATATGTCCCCGGAGGAGCCGCGAGGAAGCGGACGCGTGCAACCAGCGTCCCCCCCGGCCCCAGCGTGCGCGGCACCGTGTTGTCGGCCGTCACCGAGAAGTGGCCGTCGGCAAGGGCAAGGCCGATCGACGAAATCGTGAGCGGGGTGATGCCGCCGTTGTTGAGCGTTCTCCCCTTCACCGGGGGCGTGCGACAGGTGAGCACCGTGCCGAAGTTCACGTCGGCGGTATCCGTGGTGAGCGAGGGGAACGCCCCCGTCCCCTTCACCGGCATTCTGAAACCGTTCGCGGCGAAGAGCGAGTCGTTGCTGTTGATCCTGAGCGTGATGCTGTCCCCCCCGACGGATTTGCGCGTGTAGACCACGATGTAGCGCACCGAGTCCCCCGGCCGAACCACGAGCGGACGATCGGGCGTCGGCGCCGGCCTGGGCTCCAGAAGGGTGAACGCGATATCCCCCGTACCGCTCGGCACGTTCCCCGTGATCAACAGATTCGCGTCGCCGCCGTTCGAGACGTAGAACGTATCGGCCACGGAGGTCTCGCAGTAAAGCTTGACCTGCACGGCGTTCGGAGCAACGAGCGCGGGATGGGGGAGAAAGCCGAAGCGCATCACGAACGCGTCGGAGGTGGAATCGACGACGCCGTCGTTCAGGCGCGCATCGAACGCGCCGCCGCGCATGGGGAGGTTTCTGGAGATCGTGCGGCCGGCAACGTACAGGTCACCGATCGACGACAGCGCCGTTCCATGCCACGGGATGTCGTCGTTCGATCCGCCGATCACGCTGGAGTGCAGGATCACGCCGGCGGCATCGAGGCGCACGAAGGCCACATCGGCGCCGCCGCGCGGCGAGGCCACGCCGCCGAGCGTCGGGAACGTCGCCCCGGCGAGGCCGCACAGGTACGCGCCGCCGTCCGCGAGCGCGTGCACGCCGGTGCCGACGCCGGATGCGGGACCGCCGAGATATCGAGCGTACAGGATGGTGGTCGGCGTCGGCGCCGCGGCGGCCGTCCAGACGAACTTCATCGCGAACCAGGCGGGCGGCGCTCCGGCCACCAGGTAAGGCGCGCTCCCGATCGCGGCATTGGGGAAATCGTTCGAGGCGGTGAAGCCCGTGAGATGGACGGTGTCCTCGAGCCCACCCGAGGCGGGGGTGCGAACGGAGATCGCGGTGGCGGAGTCGCTGCCGGTGCCGCCGATGATCGCCGTGTAGTCACCGCCGGTGCCGCCGAACCAGACGCGCGCGGCAAAGGCGTCACGCCCGTTGCCGACCGGGCCGAACGTCTCGCGCGGCTGCGAGGCGCGGAAGTCGGCCGAGGTGGTCCAGCCGCTCACCCACACCGCCCCGCCGCTCTGTGCCTCGATCGCCGTGGCGCGGTCGTCGGCCGAGCCGCTCAGAAGCCGGGTCACGATCGGGCCTGTCCCGTTCGGACCCAGCCGCGCAACGAACGCCTCGTCGCCGTTGACACCGGGGCCCGCGCCCGGGAAGTCGGCGGACCGCGTCCAGCCGGTCACGTAGATCGCGTTGTCGCTCATGAACGTGAAGTCGGCGATGTAGTCCGCCTCGGCCCCCCCGAGGTACGTGGAGAACTGCGTCGCGCCGGTCGTCGGGTTCAGCCCCATCACGAATCCATCCCCCTGCCCGACATCGTTCGGCGTGCCGTCGAACGCGCCGGGGGTGGTTGGGAAGTCCGATGACGTGGTCGTGCCCGCCACCACAAGGAGCCCGCCGTCGGCGCGGACACGGATCGCGGTCGGCTCGTCGTTCCCGTTGCCGGCGACATAGCGGATGAAGCGGAGCACGTGCCCGGACGGATCGAAGCCGGCCACGAAGATGTTGGCGGTGCTGTTGAACTGGCTCGCGCCGGCCTCGGCCGGGAAGTCCGCCGAGCGCGTGATCCCCGCCACGTAGAAGTTCCGCGCGGCGTCCAGCGCAACGCCGCGCCCTTCGTCGTTGCGGGCGCCGCCGAGATAGCTGCTGTAGATCAGAGCGGGGTCGATCACCAGCGGCATCGAGCGGTCGTACGCACCGAGCTCGAAGCGAACGCCCTCGGGCCCGGCCACGAACCGGCACGGCACCACACGGCGGCCGCCGCCGATCTCCTGATAACAGTAGGGCGCCTCCTCACGCAGAACGCCGACGGACGTGCCGATGTTCAACGCGCCGTCCGCGCCGATCAGGACACGGTCGGCCCCGTCGTGCCGAAGCAGGATGCGCGTGGGATCGGCGAAGGGGGCAACGAGCAGATCGTACTTCATCGCGCCGTCGCGTTCGTGGAATCGCGCGCCGATGCCGGGATACAGCTCGCTGTAGCGCACCTCCGCGAATGCCCGCGCGTTCTCCGCGCGACGATCGCCGATCGCGTAACTGAACAGCCCCTCGACGGGCATCACGGCCGTCGGCCTCTCGGCGTGCGCGCCCACAAAGCGAAGGCGCACCACATGGCGCGCACCGAATGCGCCGTCGAGATCGTAGGCCACCCCGTCGCGCGCGAACCAGACCCGATGCGACCCGCGATCGACCATGTACGCGGCGCGGCGATCCCACTGCCCCCGGTTCTCGATCGCCCGAAACGCATGCAGCGCGGTCCGGCCCTGCGCCCGCGCCGATGCCGTGGCTATCAGCATCACGCACGCCGCAACCATCGGCACGGCACCGAGTGCCGACCGAATGGCGCGTAACCGCTCGCTATGGTTCGTTGATCCCCGCATCGTGTCGATGAGGTCCGTTGAAATACGGGATTGACGCGCATCGGAGGGCGCCCCCCTGCGTGCGCATGCGACCGCCGACATGCGGCGTCAAGATCGCTCGCGCGGATCGAATTCACCAGCCGGGAAACATGCCCGAACGCGTTTGCTCGAACGCGTTGCACGGCGCAGTCTCCGGCGCCGATGCACAACGCCGGGCACTGCGCCCGGACACGCCCTCACGGCTCGGACGGGAGCGTCGGGGTGCGCACTTCGATCACCACCGTTCGGCAATGCGATCGCCCCTCCGGCGTGGAGTACGGGAAGCGTTCGTGTTCGCCGCCGTTCGCTTCGTCCACCGTCACGGTCGCGTCGGGCTTCAACAGGCGGCCGAAGAGGCGCTGCACCTCGCCGGCGCGCGCTGTGGCCAGCTCCTTGTTGTGCCCCTCGTCGCCGAGCGAATCGGTGTAACCGACCAGACGCACCGACGCGCGCGCCTTGATCGCGTCGGCGATCACACGGAGCAGCGCCTGATCGCCGGGGCTGATCTTCGGGCTGTCGTAGTTGAAGAGCAGGATCGAGTAGCTCTCGATCGCCGTGTCGTTTCGACGGTTCTCCAGCTTCGTCCGCACGGACTGATACTGCACGTCGATGTCGGCGGCGTTGGTCGTGGTGGTGCGGCCGCTGCTGTCGGTGACGGTGAACCGATAGCGCAGCTGCAACGGCAGCGCGGGCAGCTCGCCCCGGTCGTTGCGCCAGTTCCAGGTGATCGAGTCCGGCGGCATGCCGTTGCCGGAGAAGGACCGCCACGCCTCGCGTCCGGGCTCGTCGGTCTCCAGGCGCCAGTTCGACACGCCCGCCTCGGCGATCGTCTGCAGGTAGAACGTGATCGCCGGCGGCGTCGCCACGCGCTGGATGTGCTTGCGAAGAATGGGGGCAAGGATGTTCGGATCCGACGGCACCAGCTCGGCGCGCGCGTTCTCCTCGAAGCCTTCGGTGCTCGTCTCGCGCGACGGGTTCGGCGGCAGGCCCGCGCCGCGCACCTTTACACGCCGCTCCGCGATCTTCCAGACATCCTGCAGGTACCGCTTCACCGCCTCGGCGCGCCGCAGCGCCAGCCCCGGCTCGGTCTCGCGGCCGTTGTGATAACCGTTCACCTGCAGCGTGGCATCGGGGAACTCGCGAAGGCGCCGGCCCACGATGTTGAGCAGATGGTAGTAGACGTCGAGCGCGGAGCCGACCAGATCGCGGTTGGTGAACGTTTCGGTCTCCGGCGGCGTCAGCCTGCGATACTCACGGCGCAAGTCGGCGGAGGTTTCCGAGAAGAAGAGTTGGTTGAAGAGCGGCAGCACCTCGGTGGAATCGTACTCCTCGATGCGCACGCTCACCACGCGCGGCTCGGTCCCCACCGAGAGCACCAGCGCCGGGCTGCGCTGCGCGATCACCGCCGGCGTATCCGGCAGGCGCGGCGGCGGCATCATGGTGTCGGCATCGCCGAACCCGAAGCGCAGCGACGCGCCGAAACGGAGCGCGATCGAACGCCAGGCGCCGTCGGTCGTGCGGCTGCTGAGCGGGAACGAGGCGGAAGCCTCCGGCGTGAGCGTCGCGGATCGGGCGATCGGCAGGTCGTACTCGATCCCGGCGTCGAGCGCGGCGGACAACGCGGCGGGCCTGTAGAGCGCACCGCTTTCGAGCGTCAGCACACGCTGCCCGTTGGCGAAGAGCAGCTCGGCAGGGGCCACCGCGATCTGCTTGTGCGTCTCGAGGTGCCGCAGCGTGCGGGCCAGCACGGCCCCGCCGCTCAGGTGCAACCCGCCGAAGAGCGCCGCGCGCATACGCAGCGCAAGCTGGGCGTCGAGCGCCGTGAACTCAACGGTCTGGTCCACCAGCGCGGTGGTGAGCGTTCCGTCGTCGAGGCGGATCGGATCGCCGACGCGAGCGCTCAGGCTGCCGGCAAGACGCGCCACGCCGAGCCGCGCCCCAAGCGTCAGCCGCGCGCCGATCGGCAGCTCGTACAACGCCCCCACCCCCCACGTCGTCGCGGTTCCGGCGGTGAGCACGCCGCACTCGGAGAGATAGCCGGGGATGGTGAGATCGGCCGACTGCCTCGCTGGACCGAACCAGCCGTAGGCACCGATGTGGAAACGCGCGGGGGCATCGGCACCCGCCCGGCCATCGCTCGCCGGCTGGCCATAAGCAACACAGGCCATGCTGATCAGCATGGCCTGCAATACAACGGCTGTTCGATATCGATGTGTGAGTGCCGTCACGCGTTCGGGCCCGTTCTGCTTCGCCGCAAGATACGACCACCATCCGGCCGGTGCACGGACTCTCGATCCGGATTCGATGGAGGCATGAACGGCGTTCTGCGCGGAGCCCGGCGCCCACCGAAGGGCCGCGCGCTCAATGCACCTTCGTTCCGCCCTCGATCGTCGGAGGGTTGGTCTTGTCGATGCCGAGCTTTCCGGGCTTCGTTGCCTTGCGTCCGGCGCCGACACGCGAGGTCGACGAACCATCGGTAACGCGACGCGGGGAGGTTTCCCGTACCGAAGCGGTGCCTGCATTCGCGTCACCCGACGGGGCCTTCGCGGCATCGACGCTCGGAGGCGTCTGCGCAGGAGCACTCGGTGCAATCGCGGGCGCGGTGGCCGGAGCAATCGCCGGAGCCGACTGCCGCGCGGCCGGTGCCGACTTCGGAGCGGGGTCCGATCCGGAGTTGGAGAGGATCGCGATCGTCGTTCCGCCGACCTCCGCGGCGGTGATCATGATCGCCACCTTGCCGCTCAACCAGGCAAACGCCCCGGCGCCGCCGATGACTTCCGGCAGCACGGCCAACGCGGCGACGACCGTGGCCTCGTCGAGGCGTGATGACGGTGCAACGGCCGCGGAATCGGCCGCGAGCGCCGCATCGAGGTTCCCGAACTTTCCATACTGCTCATACATCGCACGCGTCTCCACTGACTGGCTGATACGTTCCTGAAGCATCCGCTCCTGTTCCGATGTCAGCGACTTTTCGTAATGGCCGATTATCAAATCCTCGTTCGTCATACTCTATCCAGAAAGTAGGGTGCAAGCATCTCGTGCAGTCGTTGCTTGGCGCGGAAGATCCGCACCTTCACGGTGGCAAGCTTCGCTCCGGTCAGGTCGGCTATCTCCTGATAGGCCAGCCCGCTGTACACCCGGAGCACCAACGGCTCGCGCAGATCGTGCGGCAGTTTGTCGATCGCCTGTTTCAATATCTCGTAGCTCTGATCGTACTCCGCCTCGTCGGCCGGCGTGTGCAGGCTTTCGGCAACATCATCCAGCGGCACATGCGTCACCCTGTCGCGCAGGGCGTTCAGACAGAGGTTTCGTGCGATCGCAAAGAGCCATGCGGAGAAACTGCCGGCCAGGAACTTGTGGCGCTTGCGCGCAACTCGTACGAACACCTCCTGAAACAGGTCGTCCGCCATCTCCTGCGAACTCACCATGCGCACGCAGTAGGCATACACACGGCGTCGATACCTGTTGTACAACTCCACGAACGCCGACTCGTCGCCTCCCTTGAAGCGATCCATCAACACCTCGTCATCAGACGGAACGGCTGGCGAGCTTTCACGCATTTGGGGCAGGAACCCTCCCGGTCGATAAAAGTTTCACGGCGAACGTTTCACGGCCGACGATCGGCGCGCGGCACCGCCCGGGCCGCGCATGCGAGTATACGGCGCTCCCGCATCATCCGCACCCATGACCCGCGTCCAGAAACCGTGCCGTTCACCGACGATTCGAGCCGCGTTTCCATGAATCGAGAAAATCGTCCCCCGGCCGGCTCCGAGCGCGCCCCACATCGCGTCGCGCTCTTCCGTATTCACGTGAAAAGATGTAGCTTCATCGCCCAACAAATACCTATTCGATACGCATGAACGAATCTGCCCGCGCGTCCGGCGCACTGAACGGGGAGTCGATGATGTCGGCGGCGCTGGAATCCCGTCTCGAGCACATCGAAGAGCTGATGGGCGATCTGCATGAATGGATGCGATCCGAACAGGTGGCCGCCCTTCCGGGCCCCTATCGCAGGCTGTTCTCGCACCTCGTCGCGAACGACTTCGAACGCCGCTATGCCGCCGCCCTCGTCCGCTCCATCCACCTGGCCAATGGTGGCCGCGAACGAGGCGCCGAACAGGATGACCTGTTCACGCAGGCCGCGCGCGAGATCGAGAACGACATGCAGACCCGGCCCGAGGCGCTCGGCGCGGTGGCACGACGCGCGGCGGGCGAACGCCCGCATGTGATCGCGCTCGTCGGCGCGTCCGGTGCGGGAAAGACCACGTTGATGTACAAGCTTGCCGTGCGCGGCGTGCTGACCTTCGGCCTCCGCGTGAAGATCATCTCCAGCGATACCTACAAGATCGGTTCGGTGGAGGGGGTGCAGACGATCGCCGACATCCTCAGCGTCCCGTTCGGCATCGCGTTCGAGCCGGCCGAGGTGGCCGCGCAGGTCAACAGCGGCGACGCGGACCTGGTGATCCTCGACACCGCCGGCCGTTCCGACCGCGCCGCGCGCGAGGAACTGAGCGCCTTCCTTGCCGCCGCCGCTCCCGACGAAACCCATCTCGTGCTCCCGGCAACGATGAGCCAGCGCGCACTCCAGGAGACCGCCGCGCTCTTCCTCGGCGAGCGCCTCAGCTGCGTCAGTTTCACGAAGCTCGACGAGGCCCCGTCGCTCGGCGGCATGATCTCCTCGGCACGCTGGATCGGCCTGCCGCTCGGCTACGTCTCCACCGGAACCGCCATCCCTGATGATCTCCTCGCCGCCGCCGCCGCATCGCTCGGCGACTGGGCCATGCATGGTGTCCCCGAAGCAGATCATGATGAGGAGACCTCCCATGTGTAGGCAATCCTTCCGCGCGCTTCTCGGGACTCTCGCTCTGCTCCTCGCCGGCGCCGTAGCGCTCCACGCCACGGACATCCGTGGGTTCCACTGGAACGGAAGCGATCTGGTGATTCGATTCTCCGACGACGTCACGCATCAGGTGGATCTGGCCGCGTCGGACTCCGGCACCGTCATCATCCGCATCGGCGGCCGCGCGCTCGGGTCGGCCGAGAGCGCCGCGGCGCGATCGCTGCCGGGCCCCAACGGATTGCAGGCAGTGATCACCCCCGTGAAGGAAACGGAGGTGCGACTGACGATCCGCTCCGCCGGCTCGATCGGCTACGCCACGCTCTGGCGTCCGTATTCGCACACGCTCATCGTGCACACGTTCGGCTGGGATCGGCTCGACTATCCGAAGGAGCAGTACTACAAGGGTCTGCTTGCGCTGGAGCAGGGCCTGGTCGATGCGGGGAAGGAGATGCTGGAGGTTGCGCGCTCCACCGGCGACGGCCGCGCCGCCTCGGTGCTGGGCGTGCTGTACGCCCGCGCCGGGAACTTCAAGCGCGCGGCCCCCTATCTCAACACCCCCGTCGACGCCGACGATTACGCCGCGCTGGCGGACGTACAGGCGCACAACGGCGATGAGGCCGGCGCCGCGCACAGCCGCGAACGCTTCAACGCGATGCTGGCCGAGGGGACTCCCCGCGACGGCGGCACCTCGGCCCCTGTGCCCTCGGGCCCGCAGGCATCGAACGATACGCCCCGCAACGGCGCTTCCGAATCCGGCTCCCCGGGCGTCGGCACGGCCCCGGACACCGCTTCGTATGAGCCGCTCATCCCCGGCGACGAGTTCGAGTCGAACGACGCCGTCCGCAGCCGCAACGCGCGCCGCTGGATGTACATCGCCGGCGGCATCGGCGTGCTGCTGTTGCTGATCTGGATCGTGGCGCGAATGTCGCGCCGCGGGTCGAGCCCGCATGAGGAGATGGATCTGGAGCATGTCGTGCCGCCGACCATGATGCACAACGACGGGCCGATAAGCGCCGGGCCGGGAGCGATGACGTACGACGCAGGCCCACCCGTCGAGGAGCCTCCCGCCGAGTCAGAGGAGGAGGAGGAAGAAGTGCAGGAGGCGGTGGTGGTTCCGGCGCATGCCGAGCCCGAGCCGAGCGCCGCGGTGGCGGACGCCTATGAGGAGGTGGGAACGGAAGACCGGCAGGCCGAGGGCCAACGCGCGGATTGTGAAGGGCCGGTTACGACGGCGGTGAAGCCCGAAGCCGGCATATCGGAGCCGAGCATATCGGAGCCGGGCATCCCCGAGGCGGTGGCCGTGGAGCCGATCGTTGATGCGCCCACGGAGGCGGTCGATGACGAGGACGCCGCGGTGCAGGAGGCGATCCCGGAGGCAGTCGTCGTCGAGCCGATCGAGGAAGCATCGACGACGGGCCTCGACGAATCGACCGGCGGCCTGGTACCGGCGTCGACCCCGCGGCCCCCCACGCGCTCGATGCCGACGCAGGCGGCGGATCTGCGCCGCAAGATCGAGGCGATGCGCGGGGCCTCGTCGGCCGAAACGCCGGAGCGGAAGGAGCCGGAGTTCGATGCGGGCGCCGACGAATCCACGATCGCCACGGCGCGGCGCCTGCACCTTTCGCGCGACACCGTCGAGCTGCGCCGCCGCATGGAGCGCGCCCGCGGCGAGGCTCCGTCGATGTAGCGTACCTCAACAACCGGCGAGAGCGGAACGATGGGAAGCCTTGCGATTCTATCGCTGATCTGGATGGCGATCCTGTTGATGATCGGCCTGTTGATGGTCAGGATCGCGCAGGAGGATTGACACGAGTCGTGCCCGTGCGTTCGGGCACGACTCGCTCCGTTCGAACATGCCGCGCCGCATCACGCCTCGACAATCCGCCGCAGCGTTGCGGCAAGCGTCGGCGCGTCGGAGTCGAACGCGGGATGCGTCTGCGCCTTCGAGGCCGATATCGACCCCATCTCCTCGGTGTTCGGCGCCAGCACCCAATCGGCCGCCCCGCTGTTGAAGAGCTTCATCACCTTCGCATCCTTGCGCACGAACTTCTCCATCCCCAGCAGCGGCACCCCCTCCTCGCGAACGGTCGGGATGCGCGGCGCCCCCTCGAAGGCGTTGGAGACCAGATACAGCAGCGACTTGTGGTAGATGCCGACACAGTCGTCGTCGCGCTCGGCGCGATCGGTGAGCGTGAACAGGGCGAAGCGGCCGAGCGCGCCGCTTGCGATCGCCGGCACGTAGTAGCGCTTGAAGGTCTCGATGGTGCAGCCCGGCGCCCAGAGCGTGGCCGTCTTCACCGTCCTCCCCAGCCCGGTGAACTCCATCGGCTTCGCCGCCGTGCGATCGCGTGGCCCGGTGAGCGCTCGCACGATCGGGGCGTGCAGCACGCCGCCGGCGCTGTGCCCCACGATGTGCACCTCGACCCCGGGCATCCTCTCCAGAAGATCGTCCAGATATCGGAGCACGATGCGCGCGCCGCCCCCCGGTCCCTCGGTTGCCAGCATCGCGTTCTCCTTCATCTCGTCCCACTCGGCCTTGCCGGAAAACTGCCGCGCCACCGGCTCGATGAAGTCGTCGAGGCGATCGAACATGAAGCTCTTCAACCCGTCCAGCGTTCCCTCCGGCCGACGTCGGCGGAGCGCATCCTCCAGGATGTTCTTCAGCGTCGAGAAGTAGTCGCTGTTCCAGATGAAGAAGAGCGGGTAGATCTCCTCCTCGAGCATCCTCGCGCGATACGCCGAGACGAAGCGCACGGCCGAGTTTTCGTCGACCAGACCGCCGTGGGCATAGAGCAG
>CAZJYH010000037.1:1755-5127 GCA_964549365.1 uncultured Alphaproteobacteria bacterium | reverse complement strand
TCTTCATCGTGTCCGGGATCGTCGTGGCGAACAACGTGGCAATATCCTTCTCCGTGGTGCCGAACGTTCCCTCCGGACGAAGCGCCCCCTCGTTGCCCAGATTGACGATGTGCGGGCGGAGCGTCCAGAAGGCGTTCGCGTTCGAGCGGCCCGACGTGCCGGTGAGGTTCTCCGTGGTGGAGTCCGCGAAGTGCAGCACCACCGGCACGCCGAGGCGCGCGGCCCAGATGTCCGTTCCGTTGCGGAGCCAGTCGTCGTAGCTGATCCGCCCGAATCCGCCCAGGCCCCACGACGTCCCCCACGAGTTCTGGATCCAGAAGCCCTCCTCGTCGTACGCGACGATCGCGAACGCATGCGCCTGGGGCGCCTCCATCGTGTCGGAATAGGGGATGATGCCGTCCCGCCCAACGTTGTCCCAGCCGTCGTGCACGCAGGCGGTGGCGAAGAGCACGCCCACCTCACGCAACGCGCAGTGGATCGCCACCAGGTTCTTGTGGTTGACCCGGTAGTACGCGCCGAGCGGTCTGCGCGATGCATCGACGGCGCGCCGCTGCTCGCGTGTTGCGTTCGCGCGCGCGCCGGTGATCGGCCGACGCCCCGTCGTCTCCTCGGCGGGCCACAGGTCGAGCGCGCAGACGCCGTGCCGGTGCCACGCCTTCATCGCGCCGCGCGCGCTGGAGCCCTGATAGTTCTCCCCCGGCCATTCGTCGTAACGCTTCGCCATCTCGTAGAGCATCCAGGGGCTCACGTCGGTGGTGTCGCCGGGCCTGCGATACGTGCGGAGCAGATAATGCGCGACGGTGGCGAGCGCGAAGCCGGTGCATGCCCCCTCGGTCCCCTGATCCAACACGGGCACGCGGTGCTTTCGGTAATCCCGCAGTGCGATGCGCGGCGGCACGTTGACGAGGGTCGGCTCGAACATCATGTCGCGGAAATCGAGCGTGTCGGGGATGGCGTCGCAATTGTTCGGAATGCGTGAAGCGGTGCGTGGTGTTTTTGCCATGATGGTCTCTCATTCAATGATGTGTGGAGCAAAACCGAACATACCAACTTCATCGGAAAGCAGATCGACGACGTGGTGATCGTCGAGGGTGTCGATGTGTGCGGTAAAAAGCGGGACGGCCAAGGGCCATCGAAAAGAACTGGGTCGTTGCGAGCGACCGCAGGGAGCGTGGCAACCTCTCCGCATTGCACGACGAACCCGGCGAGATCGCCACGTCGTCGCGGAGTTTACCCTGATGCGCAGCGAAGGGCTCCTCCTCGGGAAGACCCTGGTTGCCCCTTGCCCGGAAACACCCCGACGCGCATCGGGGTTGGGCTTCTTGCGATGAGGGCGGTAGCTACCTGCTCCCACAAAATCCGCTATCAGAACGCCTCCGCTCGGCGGGAGCCGGGTCGTGCTCCCGCCGCGCCTCTCCCCACCTACGGCAGACCGAGCTTTCCGCGCAGGCCCGCATCCTCGTTGAAATGTTTGCTCCAGTAGTCGATCATCAGCTCGTTGGTGCGAACGGCACGCGTGGTGAGCACCTTCGCCTTGTCGCCGAAGCCATCGCGGTACGTTTCGCTCCACGCCATGATTCGATGCGGGAACGCGGTCTCGTAGTCGATCGCCAACGTGCGGTCGCCGTTCGGATAGGTGATGGTATAGCGCGTCTGCCCCTGCGCCTCGGCGATCGGCGCGCGTGTGACCGTGGCACTCAACGCCGCGAACTCGGTGTGCCGCAGCCGCTGCGCCATCGTGCTGGGGATGATGGTCACCGTTCCGGTCGGCAGGTTCTCCGGGGCCAGGCGCAGTCGCGTCCAGACCTCGTCCTCGAGCAGCGCCGTGTCCAGCGTGATATCCCTGTCCCCCTCCTTTTCGAAGTAGGATCGCAGCTCCACGTTGTACTTGCCGCCGCGCAGGTTGAACTGTGTGAACGTATGCCCGCACCACTCCTGCACCGACGTTGCCACCTTCAACGTGCGCGGGTTGGCCCGCAGATCCTCCGGCGTGAAGACGGAGGTCATCATCGAATAGGGATAGACCCCTGTGTTGAACTTCTTCGTGCAGTTGAGCTTCAGGATCGGCACCACCGCCCGGCCGCCCGGCTCGGACTCCAGCTTCACCTGCTCCTTGCCGAGGAAGTCCTCCGTGACGAAGATCAACACGGCGTCCCCCTTGTGTATCTGCCCATAGCGGGCCTGCTCCAGCGCGAATCGGGTAACCTCCGCCTTCCCCTGATGCCAGTAGCCGTTGAAGTCCGTGGCAACGGGCGTCATCGGGGCGGCCTGGGCGGGCGCGTCGGCATCGCGCACGTGGTTCTGGCTGTCGGCGTGCGAGCAGCCGATGAGCATGATGGCCACGCCCCAGAACGGCAGCGCAAGCCGGGCATTCGATCTATACATCGTCCATCCCTCATTGCTGTTGGTGAACGGTCCGCGTTCCGGCGCGCCGACGTGACTCTACCGGCTGCCGAGCACGACGCTGACCGTCTTGCGCTCCGTGCCGCGCATGAACACGACGTTCACCGTCTGCTTCGGCTGCAATTCGCCGAGCGCATCGGTGTAGTCGTAGATGTTGTTGATCGTCAGCTTGTCGATCCCGACGATCACGTCTCCCTCCTGCAGCCCGGCCTTCTGCGCGGGCCCGCCGTCGGCAACGCCGCTCAGGCGCAGCCCCTTCCCCTCATAGCCGTAGTCGGGGATCGTGCCGACGTAGACCTTGAACCCACCGCTGCGCGGCGTGCTCGACCTCGTCTTGGTGAACGGCGGGCGCTCCTTCTTCGCGTCGATCGCGCGCACCACTTCGGCAATAAACGCGAGCACACGCGCCTCGCCGTTGTAGTTGATCTTCTCCCAGGTATCGGTGGGTCGGTGATAATCGCTGTGCAGCCCGGTGAAGAAGAAGAGCACGGGGATGTTCTTGCCGTAGAAGCTGGAGTGATCGCTCGGCCCCAGGCCGTCCTCCACCATCTTCAGCGTGAAGCGTCCGGCGTTCAGCTTCGGCAGCATCTGGCTCCACCACGGCGAGGTCCCCGTCCCCTGCACGATCAGGCTGGAATCCAGCCGGCCGATCATGTCCATGTTCACCATGGTTGTCACCCTCTCCAACGGGAACGGCGGGCGCGCGGTGAACGCGGCGGAGCCCAGCAACCCCTCCTCCTCGCCGTTGTAGCACATGAACACCAGCGTGCGCTTGTTGTCGCGGGTTCGGGCGAAATGCGCGGCCAACTCGATCACGCCGGCCGTTCCGGAGGCGTTGTCGTCGGCGCCGTGATGGATCGCCGGCTCATGCCCGCCGTGGAGGGATCCCTCCCCCCCCATGCCGAGATGGTCGAAGTGGCCGCCGATCACGATCACTTAGTCGCGCAGCTTCGGGTCCGTGCCGGCCAG
>CAZJYH010000037.1:0-1745 GCA_964549365.1 uncultured Alphaproteobacteria bacterium | reverse complement strand
TCGGCACCTGCGCGCGGCGCAGCTCGAGCTCCACCGCGACCTCGGCCGAGTACCCGTCGGGAATGAACGACGCGGGCTTGCGCTCCATGTCGATCGCCTTCTGGATCTGCGCCAGCGAACGGCCCGCGCGATCACGAATCCCGTCGAAGATCGAGCTGAACGCGACCACGCACGGAAGCTCCGCGTTGGTGAAGTTGCGGTCCAGCGCGAGCGGCACCAGCTTGGCGGAGTCGGACGGGGGATTGATGAAGATCACCGCCGACGCGCCGTGCTCGTAGGCGTTGCGCAGCTTGCTGCTGAACGATGCGAAGCGTGAGAACGATCCATGCGGATTCACGCCGTCCGGCGAGGAACGCATCACCACTACGATACGGCCGGTGGCCTCGATCCCGGCGTAGTCGTCGTATCCCTCCTCCTTCGCGGTGATGCCGTACCCCACGAACGCCAGGCCGGCGAGCGTGCGCGCCGACATGCTGAACCCGAGCGGATTGTAGCGGTCGCCCGGAGCAAAGCGCGCCTCGTCCTCACCGTGCCGCACCACCAGCCAGTTCTTCTGCCCCATCGAGATGCCGGCCAGATACTCGAAGCGATGGAAATAGCCGTCGCCGCCGGGAAGAGGGGCAAGGCCCGCGTCCTTGAACCGGGCAGCGATGTACTCGGCCGCCTTCTGATTGCCGGGCTCGGATGTCCTGCGGCCGGCAAGGTCATCACTGGAAAGGAACTTCACGTGATGCTTCACCCGTTCGACCAGCACCGAATCCGGCTGCAGCTTGCGCGCAGACTGGGCGAGCAGTGCGGTCGAGAAACCGAGGAACAGTGCGAACGCGATGGAGCAATGGGTCAGGATCGATCGATGAGAACGGTGCACGGCGAATAGTCCCTGGTAAACGATGAGGATAACGGCCTGTTGAATTACTACGATGCCGCAGACTGTTAAACAACCGGCAGATGCAGGGCCAGGCCAAACGAACGCAAATGAGACGTCCTTCCGGACGGCGCAGTGAGAGAACGCGCAGGCCAACGCAGCAGATGACGCTGTTCAACAGTCCGACAACGCGAGGCGCATCGCCGAAGACGACCGCGATGCGCATGGATTTTCCCGGACGCACGGAATTTACACCGCACGGTGCCCACCGGCCAATGCCGATGCCGGGACTATGATACGGACCCACAGAGTCGGCGGCTGTCGCATGCGGCACCACGGAGCCGGGTTCGCGCGATCGGCCGATGAGCTCAGGCCCCACCGAGATCGCGGACCGCCTGAAGCACTTCATCGGCATGCCCGACCACCCGCACCGCCTCCCACGTGCGCTTGATCACGCCGTCGCGCCCGATCAGGAACGTGACGCGCGCCGCCCAGCGCTCATCCACCGGAACGCCGTACGCGTTGCAGATGGCGTGATCGCCGTCGACGAGCAGCGGAAAATTCAGCCCGTACTTCGAGGAGAAGGCCTGATGCGATTCGCGGCTGTCGGTGCTGACGCCCAGCACAACCGCATCGGCGGCGGCATACAGATCGCCTGCGTCGCGGAAGTCGCACGCCTCGCGTGTGCAGCCGGCGGTGTCATCCTCCGGATAGAAGAACAGCACCACGTTATGCGCGCCGCGGTACTGCGAAAGCGTGATCGTGCCGCCGTCGGTGGCCATTGCCGTGAAGTCGGGAGCCGGATTGCCGGGTTGAAGCATGGTTATGCGTTATGCGTTATGCGTTATGCGTTATGCGTTATGCGTTATGCGTTATGCGT
>CAZJYH010000036.1:0-16417 GCA_964549365.1 uncultured Alphaproteobacteria bacterium | reverse complement strand
GAATATTCCTCCAACACCTCTCACGTCACAATGCAGCTTGCGGCGATCGGCAGATCCGGAAATAAGTATAGTTATATTCGGACCTCGACCGATGCCGGGCGTACGTGGAGTTTAGCGAAAATGGACTCGACGTATCTGACCGGAAATTCGAACGCTCCGGTATACTTCGCTCGCAACTTTACCAAAATCCGCGCGGTGCCGCCGAATACATTGATTGTTGCCGGAGATAGTGGACTAGTCTATCGTTCAACAGATTGGGGAAAAAATTGGACGAGCGGTCAGCCGGGGCTGACTACAGCCTGGAAATCGTTCTCGATAATCGCGTCCGGCGAAGGACTACTGTTGCAGTATCCGAGACACCTGCTGCACACCACCGATGCAGGTGGCACTTGGTCGGA
Source organism: uncultured Alphaproteobacteria bacterium (assembly GCA_964549365.1). GTDB lineage: Bacteria > Bacteroidota > Ignavibacteria > OLB7 > OLB7 > JAFDZV01. The sequence continues at coordinate 16,019 of CAZJYH010000036.1, read as the reverse complement.
TGCCGAAGTGGATACCTCATCATGGCCGGATGGATTTCAACTCTTGCAAGCCCACGTCCTGTCGAGTGATCGGTGGATTTTTGTGTTCGGGAAGTCGGGTGAACGCCGCACTGGGCGTACAACCGACGCCGGAGCGCATTGGGAATTCAGTCCCTCACTCTCGATTTATTCACTCGCGGCCGGCGCCGACGGCCAGATCGTAACCGTCGGATCCGGTCCGATGACCGAAGCGCCACCGTCGCAACGCATGGCAGACGTGATTCAACGCAGTGATGACGACGGCAAATCCTGGCAGCCGGTCCGAAATGAGATTCGTGACCCTGGATTTGGATTGTTGGATGTCGCCTTTGCCGATGTCGCGCATGGTGTTGCGGTAGGTCGTGATACAAAAGCATTGAGGACCACCAATGGCGGGCGCTCGTGGAGCGATCTGATGGACGGCCTTGATTTCGGTTCGGTGATCACCATGACCGGTGTAACGTTCCCGAGTCCGAATGTCGCATATGCATCGACGGCTTCCGGCCGTGTGTATGCCTGCGAATTCAATGATGCGGCGGTTCCCGATAACCAGACGGATCGTTCGGTGCGAATGCGCTTGACAATCGGCGGCGCCAACGCGGACCTGCGTTTGTTTGGTGTACCCCCCGGCATTGTCCATGTGACCGTGTCGGATCTGGTTGGGCGTGTCGTATATACAGGCGTGGCGGAAGGAGGGGCGAGTGTGACAGCGGTGCATCTCGGTGCTGGATTGGCGCGCGTGCCCTATCTGGTGTCGCTGCAGCAGGATCGACTACCTCGGGAATCGATGGTCGTTCTGCCGGACTAGGCCATCGGCAGAGATCGTTCCGCTTGCATATCGCTCAATTTGTTAGAAACGATCAGTGTCTACGTATTCGGCTGAAATGCAATTCAGCCGCTGTTATTTCTATCCTTTTCATGTGTTTATCAGTCCGACGAGTTCCTATGAACAGAAGATTCCTGTTGACCGGGCTCATTGTTTTCTTTGTCGTTGTGGCCGTTGCGGCTAGGGAACGCACTCCGTGTAACAGCGGCAGGCATGTTTATTTCTCAACCGCGGCTGTGCCGAGTTTGGTCCGCGTTGGATCCCTGGCGCTGCCTTTCGAATCGTCGGCTGTTGCTCCGGCGATTTGTACGCCGGATTGCCCGCAGGATATTTGGCGCGGTCCGGATACTGTAATCTACACGCTCGCGAGTGGGTGCCCGGTCCAGGTGATCTATTGGTATCGAATTGCGTGCGACATTTTTTATGACACCCAAATAACTGAGGTTAAACAGCTTGTCCCAAGCTGCAAAAATATTTCGTTCAGCCAACTCTTTGCCGAGGCGGAGTTGAAGCTGATCGAACAAAATCCGATGCGCTTCCCACCTATCGCCGGACGAGACCCGGATGGTTTGTGTGTTTCAACATATCGCGCTACCCGTGTATCATGTTTTCGGTACGATGCTCTCTGGTCGACGCCGATCATTCCGTGCGAGAGATTCGATTGTTGTTTGGCCCTGTATGTTGCGTGCCTCAACGATGGCGTGCGTATCGTCAATTTGACCGGATGGGGCGCCAACATCACGAATAGCTGCGACGAGGTCGGTGGGTGTCGTTTTACATGCCCCCAGACACAGTGACGAATGCTCGCCTCGTGGCTGCGTTCGTTTACCGATTGAGCCGGTGATTCGAGCATCGCGTTGGGAACGCCGTCAGCCTCACTCTATCCCCCCCAACCCCCGCTTGATCCGTGCCATGCCCTCGACGATGTCCGCGTCGGAGCAGGCGTAGGAGAGACGGATGGCGCGGTCGTCGCCGAACGCCGAGCCGGGGATCACCGCGATGTGGTGATCGCGCAGCAGGTAACGCGCCAGGTCCACATCCGTCGGCATCGCGCCGCCGAGATAGGCCGAGATGTCGATGAACAGGTAGAACGCGCCGTCGGGATGTGGGTACGTTATGTTCGGCACCTCGGCCGCGAGGCTCACGATCAGGTCGCGCCGGCGCTCGAACGCGGCCACCATCTCGCCGACCTCCTCATGCACCTCCGTCAGCGCGGCGTACGCGGCGCGCATGCTGATGGTGGAGGGGTGCGAGGTCATCTGGCTCTGGATGCGGCCGCACGCCGAGATCACGTCCGCCGGGCCGCACATGTAGCTCACGCGCCAGCCGGTCATCGCGTACGCCTTCGAGAGCCCGTTCACCGTCACGGCCAGATCGCGCAGCTCCGGCATCGAGCCGATCGAGAAGTGCTCGTTGCCGTCGAACACGATCCGCTCGTACAGCTCATCGGCGATCACATACGTCCCCGTCTCCGCCAGCACCCGTCCGATCGCCTCCAGCTCCTCGCGGGTGTACATCACGCCGGTCGGGTTCGAGGGGGTGTTCAGGATCAGCGCCCGCGTCGCCGGGCCGATCGAGGCGCGCAGCATCTCGGGGTCCAGCTTGTACCGCTCGTCCGGCGACGTGCCGATCGTCACCGGCACGCCCCCGGCGATCCGCACCAGATCCGGATAGCTCGTCCAGTAGGGGGACGGGATCAGCACTTCCTGCCCCTCGTCCACCACCGCAAGCAACGCGTTCGCCAGCGACTGCTTTCCGCCGGCCGAGATCAGCACGCGCGACGCGTCGGTATCGATGTTGTTGTCGCGCCGCAGCTTCTCGGCCACCGCCGCGCGCAGCTCCGGTATCCCCTCGGCCTGCACATACTTCGTGAAATTCTCCTCGATCGCTTTGATGCCGGCGCGTTTCGCCGGCTCCGGCGTCGGGAAGTCAGGCTCTCCGGTGGAGAATGAGACGACGTTGATCCCCTCGGCCCGCATGCGCTTGGCCTCGGCGGCGATCGCCAGCGTGATCGATTCGCCGACGGCGTTCGCGCGGCGCGAGAGACGGGGAAGACGAGGCTCGGTGCTGTGCGACATGCGGGAGAGAGTTAAGCGTTCAGAGTGAAGCGTTCAGCGTGATGCGAGTTCCAGGTGCGGCGTTCCAAGTTCCACGTTCAAAGTTGGTGAACCTGTATACTCGGGTGTACAGGGTGCGTTTCGAGTTTCAAGTGCCACGTTCCAAGTTCCACGTTCAAAGTTCAAAGTTGGTGAACCTGTATACTCGGATGTGCAGGGTGCGTTTCGAGTACCGGGTTCCATTGGTCTCTGCAATTGCCGGCCTGCTCCACGGCGAGCGTCGTCCAGCGTCTACCAATGAACGCACCGCGAAGGCGCGAAGGACGCAACGTTCATCACTTCGGCAACAACCGCACGTACTGCTTTCCGTAGATGTCGGCCAGGCCGCGCAGCAGCTCCGTCGTCGGCGTCACGGCGTAGCGCTTGGAGACGAGGCGGCCCACCAGCTCGCGGTTCTCGCCGTAGATGCGGAAGATGCACTGCATCGGCCCCTCGTTGTGCTTGAACAGCTCATAGGTCCGCTGCGCAGCGTCGGCGCCCACCTCCTCCAGGCGCACGTCCACCGCCAGCGCGTTGGCGAAGCGCATGCGCGCCTGCGCCATCGGCACCACATCGTCCGCGATCATCTTCACCCCCTCCGAGCCGCTCAGCTCCGCGCGCCCGGTGAGGAACACGATCTCCCCCACGGCCAGCACCGGTGCGAACTTCTTGTACATGTCGCTCCAGAACACGCACTCCGCCTTCCCCGTGAAGTCCTCGATCGTCACGAACGCGATCTGGTTCTCGCGGCGGTCCAGCTTCGTGCGGATCGCGGAGATGATCCCGCACGCCCGCAGCGGCGCGCTCAGATCCGTCTCCTCCGTCACATCCCCCAGCTTGATCTGCGCGAACGCCTCCACGTCCATCTCGTACTGCTCCATCGGGTGGCCGCTCACATAGAAGCTGAGCACCTCCTTCTCGCGGCTCAACCGCTCCAGCTGCGGCCAGTCCGGCACGTTCGGCAGGTTCGGCTCCGGGATGCTCGGGCCCCCCTCGTCGCCGGCCACCGCGAAGAGGGAATCCATGCCGCTCGCAAGCGAGCTTGCGCAGGCCGTCGCGTACTGCATCGCGGCGTCGATCGCCGTGAAGGATGCGTTGCGGTTGCGGTGCAGCGAGTCGAACGCGCCGGAGAGGATCAGGCTTTCGATCAACCGCTTGTTGATCAGCGTGTTGCCGGCCAGACGGCGCGTGAAGTCGAAGAGGGAGGTGAATGGGCCGTCCTGGAAGCGCTGCTTCAGGATCTCGATCACCGCGTTGCCCCCGACGTTGCGGATCGCCGCCAGCCCGAAGCGGATCCCCTGATCGGTCACCGAGAAGTCCACCAGCGACTCGTTCACGTCCGGCGGGAGCACCTTGATATCGAACTTCCGCGACTCGTCGATCAGCTTCACCACCTTCGCCAGATCGCTCGATTCCGCCGTCATGTTCGCCGCGAGGAACTCCGGCGTGTAGTTCGCCTTCAGCCAGGCCGTCTGATACGCCACGTACGCGTAGGCGGCCGAGTGGCTCTTGTTGAAGCCGTAGTCGCAGAACTTCAGCATCATCTCCCAGATGTCGTTCGCCGACTTCTTGTCCACGCCGTTGCGGGCGCAGCCCTCGAAGTAGGGGCCCTTCATCTCGTCCATGTACTTCATCTGCTTCTTCCCCATCGCGCGGCGTAGATTGTCCGCCTGCGCCAGCGTGAAGCCGCCGAGCTGCTGCACGATCTGCATCACCTGCTCCTGGTAGGCGCACACGCCGTACGTCTTGCCGAGGATCGGCTCCAGCAGGGGATGGAGAAACTCGATCGGCTTGCGCCCGCGCTTGCGATCGATGAACTCCGGGATGTGCTCCATCGGACCCGGCCGATAGAGCGCGTTCATCGCTATCAGATCCTCCAGCACCGTCGGCTTCAACTGCTTCAGGTACTCCGCCATCGGCCCCGATTCGAACTGGAACACGGCCGTCGTCAATCCCTTGCCCACCAGCTCGTACGTGGCCGCGTCGTCCAGCGGGATCGCGTCGATGTCGATCGTCTTGCCGTGGCGCTGCTTGATCAGCTCCAGCGTGTTGTCGATGATCGTCAGCGTGCGCAGGCCGAGGAAGTCCATCTTCAGCAGCCCCGCGTCCTCGAGGTCGTTCATCGAGTACTGCGAGGCGAGGCCGGAGTCCGGCGTCTTGTAGAGCGGGATGTAGTTCTCCAGCGGGCCCGGCGCGATCACCACGCCCGCCGCGTGCAGCGACGAGTTGCGGTTGAAGCCTTCGAGCACCATCGAGTACTCGATCAGCTTCTTGATCTGCTCGTCCGGCGAATCCTTCACCCACCGCAGCTCGGGGTTGCTCTCGACCGCCTCCTTCAACGACTGCACGCGCCCGAACTTCACCGTGATCTTCTCGGTGATCGAGTTGATCGTCGAGAGCGGCACGCCGAGCACACGCCCCACATCCTTCAGCACCGCGCGGCTGGAGAGCGTGCCGAACGTGATGATCTGCGCCACGGCGTCGTGGCCGTACTTCTCCTTCACGTAATCGATCACCGCCTCGCGCTTGTTGTCCGCGAAGTCCACGTCGATATCCGGCATCGACACGCGCTCCGGGTTCAGGAAGCGCTCGAAGAGGAGATCGTACTTGATCGGGTCGAGGTCGGTGATGCCCATCGCGTAGGCCGCGATCGAGCCGGCGGCCGAGCCGCGCCCCGGGCCCACGCTCACGCCGCGGTCGCGGGCGGCCTGGATGAAGTCCTGCACGATCAGGAAGTAGCCGGAGTAGCCCATGCGCGTGATCACGTCCAGCTCGAAGTCCGTACGCGTGCGGATCTCTTCGCTCACGTCGTCGTAGCGCTTCTCGATGCCGCGCCAGGTGATCTCGCGCAGGTAATCGTCCAGCGTCGTCGCGGAGGAATCGGCCGGGATCGGGAACTGCGGCATGTACAGCTCCTTCGGCAGCTCCACATTGCAGCGCTCGGCGATCGCGATCGTGTTCTCCACCGCGCCGGGGAATCGGCCCAGCAGCGCCGCCATCTCCTCGGCCGTCTTGAAGTAGTAGTTCTTCGTGCCGTAGCGCAGCTCGCTCTCCACGTCGACGCGCGCGCCGCTCTTCGACGCGTCGCGGATGTGCAGCAGCACGTTGTGCGCCACCGCGTGCTCCTGGCGGATGTAGTGGCAATCGTTCGTGGCCACCAGCGGGATCTTCAGCTCCTGCGAGAGGATCGGCATCCCCTCCAGCACCGGACGGTCCACCGGGATCCCGTGGTCCTGCACCTCCAGGAAGAAATCCTCCCCGAACAGCTCGCGGTACCAGATCGCCGCCTCGCGCGCCGCCTCCATGTCCTCGTTCACCAGGTGGGCGGATACCACGCCGCCGGCGCACGCCGAGAGCGCGATCAACCCCTCGTGGCATTCCTCCAGCAGCTCGCGGTCGATGCGCGGCTTGTAGTAGTAGCCCTCCGTGTGCGCGCGGCTCGTCAGCTTGTTCAGCGTCCGGTAGCCCTCGTAGTTCTTCGCCAGCAGCACCAGGTGGAAGTAGTTGCGCTTCTTGTTCGTCTTGCCGACCACATTCAGCTGCTTGTCGAAGCGGGGGCCGTCGGCCACATACACCTCGCAGCCGATGATCGGCTTCACCCCGGCCTTCTTCGCCTTCTTGTAGAACTCCATCGCGCCGAACGTCACCCCGTGATCGGTGAGCGCCACGGCGGACATGTTGTTCTCCCCGGCGGCCTGGACGAGCGAGTCCACCTTGCAGGCGCCGTCGAGAAGGGAGTAGTGCGTGTGATTGTGCAGATGTATGAATTCAGGCATGGGCCGGGGTCGAGCGTCGGTTCGGTTCAATGAGGAAGATCGGGGGACAAGTTAAGAAAGAAGAGGGAAGGAGGAGGCGAACGATGGTAGGCGCCCCGCCGCGCGGGGTTTCGGTCTTCGACCTCAACAGGTCTTTCGTAGGCGCAGGTCTTCAGCCTGCGCTTCGGTTGTTGAAGGCAGAGCGCGGAAGGAAAGAGAGAGGGGAGAGCGAAAGGCGGAGGTGGGAGGACGGCAGGAACGAAGAGAGAGAAGGGAGAAGGCAGCAGTCGGAGAACGGAAGGTGGCGTGCCGAACGACGGCGTACGTTATCTTGGCCGCGTTCCTCGCCGTGGCTGCTCGATGGTGCGCGGCGGCATACGCAGTAGTTCGATGGACGAGATCCGACATGCGAATCCAGATCGGTGAAATAGCGGCGCTCTACCGGTACCCGGTGAAGTCCATGGCGGGCGAACGTATCGAGGTCGCCGATCTGGGCCGGCATGGTCTTGCAGGCGACCGGCGCATGGCGTTCCGTCGGATCGACGATCGCGGAGGGTTCCCGTGGTTGACTGCCTCCAAGCTGCCGGAGCTGATTCTCTATGTTCCCCGGCGGCTGGAACCCTCGGCCGGCGGAGACCTGCCGACACACGTTCTGACGCCGGATGGCCGGGAGCTGGATGTGTTCGGCCACGAACTGGCAAACGAGATCGGTCTTCGCCACCGCTCGTCGGTCGAGATGATGCACCTCAATCGAGGCATCTTCGACGAGGCGAGCATCTCCGTGATTTCCTCGGCCACGATCGACGAGATTGCGAGGCTTGCCGCGCAGCCCCCGGACGTGCGCCGCTTTCGGCCGAACATCCTCATCGCCTCCCGACGATCGGTCCCTTTCGAAGAGGACGAGTGGGTGGGAGGCCGCCTCTCGTTCGGTGCTGCCGACGACGGCGCCACGATCGCGATCACCAACTACGACGAGCGCTGCTCGATGGTGAATTTCGATCCCGACTCGGCCCGCGCTACCCCGGAGGTGCTGAGAGCGATCGTACGAGAGAGGAACAACAGAGCCGGGGTGTACGCCGCCGTCATTCGATGCGGCCGTGTCGCGGCGGGGCAGCCGGTGTTCTTCGAGCCTGCGGCCGGGTCGCGTCATAATTCCGTTTAAGGACAGCATACGGCGGACGGCGCTGTTCGTGGCACACGATACTACTCGCACCAGAATGGATTTTCCGGAGCTTCGAGAGGGTCAGCATGCGGTTCTCGCGTGTGAAGTTCAAACCGGCATCGTCTTGAGTCTGGACGGAAGGTGGTGGCGGAGTGATGAGCCTGTCGAGTGTTGGCGGGTTTTCGATACGCTCGCTGCGGCTCGCGAATTTGCCGTTGCCGAGGTAGCCCGCAATCCGGCGATCGAGCTTAGTATTTACGACCGACAAGAACAATGGGTTGAGAGGATTGCGCGATGATGACGCTCATGCCCAACCATCCGCTGAGGCGTACCCGCCCATCACGCTCTCGTTGCAATTCGACGCCCCCAGCCGCACCAGCCTCGTTGAAACTCCCCAACCCTTGAACCCCGGTGCACGAGATTTATATTTGCCGTGTTCCTTGTCGTGGTCGCTCTGTGCGCCGGGCGGTGTCTCAGTTTGAGGGATGCGCCTTGTCCCGAGATGAACATCGCATTCGGACTCACAGGCCGCCGCTCTGCGGCCGGGTACACAGAAGAAGGCGCCGAGCACCATTGACGGGCCGCAGCTCCGCGGCTGAGAGTCCGTCGATCCCGAGCGTCGATGACACGATCTATCTCCAGTCCGTTGTCGGCGACCGGGCGTCAGCGCCATAGCGCCTCGCCGGGTGCCGCCTCCTTCGGTGCGGTCTCTTCGTGTGCGACGACTGCCGTCCATCCAAACTGAGACACCATTGAGGGCGGCGCGGGAGGCGCGGTTCCGCCGGCTGGAGTTGCTGCATGCGCCGCATCAGCAGCGACACATTCGTTGATGACAATCAGGAGGACCCGGTCCATGGATGAAGCCGACGTCGTACGTAAAGTTGGAGTACAACGGGTCTATGCCGTTCAAGTCCCGCCGCCTCTGAGTTTGCCCACTATTCGCACGATCGACTTCAAGAGCGACGGCATCGACCCGGCGGAAGTTGCACTGCTGGTTGATGGGTTGAGTGGATGCATGGGGTCCATCTGCGTCGCGTTCTCCTTGCATCAACGCGGAACCGAGGCTTTATACGAAGCGACGCGCGCGATGTTGATCCACGATAACCAAACCGGCTATTTGTATACGAGAGACGCGATCGACGGCTTCTTGCGAAAACACCCGTCCAGCAACGGTCATCAGGTGGCGGTTGCATATGGCTTCGGCGCCTTGGGGCGGGGCGGTGTCGACACAGCAGTCTCTTCGCGGATCAGCGGATGGTTCCGGGAGAGGAGTGTAAAAGTGGCCGTTTCACTGCAGGTCAACTTTGTGTGCTGCCTGCCGCTGTACCATAATCTGGATGCGTTCAATGCGTACAAGGAAATCATGCCCGTCGAGAAAACATCGTACGAGAATATCGCGAGGGATGTACGGTCTGAGCAGCTTCCTCAGCGCCCAAAGTTGAAGATTCTTCTGGAAAAAGAATGGATCTCTAATCCTGCCACGGGACGTTGTCAGCTGTGCAACACAACGACCCAGTGGTTCCATCGACATCATTGCAGGAATTGCGGCCGGTTTATCTGCGACACATGCTGTACGACCTCCTCCAATAACGATAGAAACAAAGTGGAAAAATACTGTATTGAATGCAATCCTGTTCATTGGTCCTAGGGCCGCAGTTGATCGGACTCGTCGCTCGTGCCGCCGCTTGACCATCGCTTCGTCTATGCCGCCCCCATGCCATGCTCCGCAGTCGGATCAACCGCAGCGGTTGTTGCGCCGCGCGTCGAACCACGGAGTACGAGACACATCCTGGTTGCGGTCCTCGTCCTGGCCGTGTACCTCGCCATGTCGATCCATGGAGCACCGCGGGGTACGCATTGCTCGCGCGGTCTCCCGCCGGATGCCGACGTCGGCCTTCGAGCAAGTTCGGTCCGAGCGATGCGGTTCCGGCGCGGGCATGACGGCGCGAACGTGACATCGCAGGTGCTTCCGCTCGGTGCGCTCGGAATGAAGCCCGGTCGTATTGGTCGTATCGTTCCGCCCCCCGGTGTTGTAACTTCCGTGGTGCGTACTGTCGCCGGTTACGACTGCGTGCTGTGTGTTGTGTTGCTAACGAAACAGAGGGAGAAGGATATGAACGTAGTGTGGTTTCTCATCGTGGGGCTCGTGGCGGGGTGGCTGGCGGGGATGCTGGTCAAGGGGGGTGGCTTCGGACTCATCGGCGACCTCGTCGTTGGTGTGATCGGGGCCGTTCTCGGCGGATGGCTGTTCAATGCCTTCGGCGCCTCCGCCGGCGGAGGCATTCTGGGAAGCATCATCGTGGCGACGATCGGTGCCGTCGTGCTCCTCGTCATCGTGCGCATGATTAAACGCGCGTAGGAGTCTGCAAGCAATTTGCCTGTGAGTGGCCATGTCTCTCAATCCTCGAATCGATCCCCATGACCATATCGCGGCCACGTTGAATGCGTACGTGGATGCGGGCGCGCTCGCCGGAGCGGCAACGCTCGTCTGGCGTGCGGGCGAAGTGGTGCAGGCGGCCGCCGTCGGTCGGCGGGATGTTGAGGCAGGCATGCCGATCGAGCGCGACACGTTGTTCCGTATCGCCTCGATGACCAAGCCGATCACATCCGCGGCCGCGCTGATGCTGGTGGATGAGGGGAGGATTGCGCTCGGCGATTCGATCGCTCGTTGGGCCCCGGAGTTCGCGGAGATGCGTGTGCTGCGTTCTGTGAACGGCGGCCTGGATGATACCGTCCCGGCCGAGCGGCCGATCACCTTCGAGGATCTTCTGACGCATCGATCGGGCCTGACGTACGCGGATTTTCAGGCCGGCCCGATCGCGGATGCCTATGCAATGGTGTTGGGCGGCACCATCGACAGCGATGTGCCGCCCGACGCCTGGATGGCGGGCCTTGCGAGCTTGCCGCTGATCGATCAGCCGGGCGCGCTGTTCCATTACGGATGCTCCACCGATCTGCTGGGCATGCTCATCGCGCGCATCGAGGGCGCCTCGCTCGGCGATGTGCTGCGCGAGCGCATCTTCGAACCGCTCGGTATGAAGGATACCGGGTTCACCGTTCCTGCATCGCAACGAGGCCGGCGTGCGGGCGCGTATGGATTCGATGACGAGGGGCGGCTCACCAGGCTCCACGCCGTGCCGGGAGGGGCCGCGCTGCCGGAGCGGCCCGATGACATGGCGTATGAATCGGGTGGGCAGGGACTCTGGTCGACCCTCGACGATTATCTCGCGTTCGCGCGGATGTTCCTCGGGCGCGGCACCGTGGACGGCGTGGTTCTGTTGCGACCGGAGACGTTGGCGCTGATGGCGTCGAACCAACTGAGCGACCGTCAACGCGCCGCCTCGAAAATGTTCGGAATGCCGATCTTCGCGTCCGGTCACGGATTCGGGATGGGCGTCGCGGTTGTCACTGAACCGGACGAGGCCTTTTCGACGCCATGCGGCGGCGGCAGGGGGGCGGTCGGATGGCCGGGTGCGTATGGCGGCTGGTGGCGCGCCGATCCGGGGGATGACTCGGTGCTCATTTTCCTGGCGCATAATATGATGCGGCTCGATCAGATCGCGAACGGCATCGGCTTCGGTGTGTACGATGCGATCGAGCGGTTTCAGGAACTCGCGTCCGCCGAGAGAACGTAAAGCGGCATCGCGAATCGGAGAACAACCGATTGCAGCGGACATTAGCAGACTGTTGAACTACCTTCCATCTGCGGCAAACATAGCCCGTCATCTTTGCGAGGCAAATGGCGCAGGTGTGCGCTGTTCCTGGGCAAGGAACAACCGGGGTCTTCGCGAGGAGGAGCGAAGCGACGACGTGGCGATCTCGCCGGGTTCGCAGTGCAAGCCTGTGAGGCTGCTTCGCGGAGCCTGCCCTGTCGAAGATCCCGATGGAATCGGGGAGCGAAGCGTGGGGGCTCGCAGAGACCCAGGTCTTTTGGATGTTCCTTAGCAGGAGCGAAGCGACGAAGCACCCGGAGGGCTGCGAAGCGCATCTCGCCGGATTTCGACCACACTACCTGCATGTGAGATCGCCACGGCCTCGCCCGATCGTTCCGATCGGCTCGGCCTCGCGATGACACCGGGAGTAATTCAACAGTCTGTCAGGCGCCGTGATCCGGCACCGACCATCCATCCACATGGCTGAAAACAAGACAAAGCCCACCGACGCAAGCGTCGAGGACTACATCGCCTCACGCGCCAACGAGCAGCAGCACGCCGACTGCCGCGAGTTGATGGCCATGCTCAAGAAAGTCACACGGCAGTCGCCGAAAATGTGGGGACCCAGCATCGTCGGATACGGCACTTATCGGTACACCTACGAGAGCGGACGCACGGGAGAAGCGCCGTTGGTGGGCTTTGCGATTCGTGGCCGGGAACTGGTTATCTATCTGGCGGTCGATACGGAGGAGCAACAATTGCTGCTCTCCAAGCTCGGCAAGCACAGAATGAGCAAGGTGTGCCTGTACTTCAAGCAGCTTTCCGATCTCGACCGTTCGACGCTGGAGAAACTCATCGTCGGTTCGATCGCGGAGATACGCCGGCGCCACGGGTAGGGCGACGGCGCCAACCACGGCGCACGATGGATTTTTTGCCGTGATCCTCCCGCGGTTGATCGGTGGAGCGGGGTGGGATCAATCGAAGCTGACCGGACAACGTGAATGGCAACGACATCGGAGGAAGTGGCCGCCCTTGCGGCCGAACAATTGGGAGTGATTCGCGACGCCGTTGTGCGCGACGCTCTGAGTTCGCATCTCCAGACTCCGTCGCGGCATCTCCGAGACTGGGACTACGGCGCCGAAGGTGAACAGTACGAGTGCTGGACGGTTGCGGTGGACGCCCGGAGCGATACTGCACTTGTCTACTCGGAGCACGGTTTCGGCCCCGGTTCCCCCTGGGGACTGGTTTCGGCCTCTGAGCTGCGGTTCGGGATGGACAGTGGGTGGTTCCTGCGTCTCGAGGATGCGTTCGTGGATTCATCGATGGGAGCGGACCTTCCCATTTGGAATGTCGTTGCAGAGAGACCGGATGGACCGACCGGAACGCTTGTCTCGTCGTTGACCATGGAGGCAGCATTTCGAAAGCGCGATGAGGCAGCGGCGGCCGATCCGGGTGGAAGGTATCACGTCGTCTACCGTTCACGCCCATCCGAAGGTGTTCCGTGAACGGGAAGCGAACCCGCGGTTGCGGTCGGAAGGGGGCGTCAATCACTTCGCTCGCTTCGACTTCGGCCGTTGAATGGCAATATCGTTGGATGGGTGCGGAGTGATTGAATCAGCCGATGAATTTCGTCGTCTTCGTCGCAGCACGGACATTGCCGAGTACCGGCGTGCCGCAATGGACGAAGCACCGCTCGACGTCTGGCATGAGATCATCGCGCGGTGGCCGGACATGCGCTTCTGGGTGGCGCAGAATAAGACAGTCCCGCTTGAAGTGCTCGAGCTGCTGGCCCTCGATTCCGACGCAAACGTGCGCCACATGGTCGCGTCGAAACGAAAACTGTCGCCGGCCATCCAGATGCTTCTCGCCCGTGACCGCGACGAGTCCGTTCGCATGGCGCTCTGTCACAACGCCAGGGCTACTCGCGAAGTGCTGCAACTCCTGGCAATCGATCCCCGGCAGAAGCTGCGCGAGGCGGCGAGGCGGCGCCTTGATGACTTCGACGCTGGTTGACGAGTCGCTGAACCTGATGGGCGCACCTCCGTCCGGGCGGCCCCTCGCCATGACGCGTCCTCCGCGGTTGCCGTATTCGCACGCGGGGTAGTGTCGAATCCGTCACCGAGCAGGAAGTAACGGCCGCTTACCAACAGGTGTATATGATGACCAACACCGGGCACGCCGCCGCTCCCGTGCGCGCCGTAGGCCCGGCAAATTCGCACGCCAACACCCATGTCAGGAGTGGTTGCGCCCGTTCAGAATGAGGAAGAACATGAACGCCCATCATCGATTCGTCCCGCTTGTCTGTCTGGCCCTGCTTGCGGGGTGTGGCGCGGTGAACGTCAGCGTGAAGCCGCAGACGACGCTCACGCGGAACTCGATCATCACGTTGGCTGTGGACAGTTCGGACAGGCTGCATATGCAAGAACAACTGGGACGTCTCCTGTCGGAGCGAGGCTTCCAGGTCGATTATGTGCCGGTTGTTCAAGCGGTGATGCAAGGACAGCCCGCCGCCGGCGGCGCAGCGAAGAGTACAACAGCACGCCTTCGCGGCGTCGCGGAATTTTCCGGTGAGGGGCAAATGCCGGGATCGCTGGGCACAGAGACCGACGGGAAGCCGACCCATACTCTTGCGTACGGGTACCACGCATATCACGATGTCTTTTGCTGGGCATTTACGGACTTCACGGCAGCCATCATGAATTCAACGACCAATGAAGTGATGGCATCGGCCGATTTCGCGGGCGATAGATCCGTCGGCAGCGTGCTGGAGATGTTCGCGGACAAGTTGGCTTCGTTGACGAGATGAACGGAATCGTCCCGGTCGGGTGCTTACGGCCCTATGCCCCAATAATCGACACCGAACGAGCGCGAGGTCGCGCATCGATGAAATTGTAGAGGAGGAACGCGTTGGTGATGGACGATGACCAGCCGAACGTCGACAGCGGGATTGTTCGCGACCTCGTGGCGACCCAGTTTCCGGAGTGGGCCGATCTTCTCGTCAGGCCGGTGGAGGATGGCGGATGGTGCAACCGGGTGTTTCATCTGGGTGAGGGGATGATCGTGCGATTGCCCCGTCACCGCGCGTATGTCGAACAGTCCGCGACGGAGTACGAGTGGCTTCCACGGTTGGCGCCGGCGCTGCCGCTCGAGGTGCCCGAGCCCCTGGCGATCGGCGAACCCAACGAACACTACCCCTGGAAGTGGTCGATCTACCGCTGGATCGAGGGCGAGACCGCAGCGCCGGAGAGAATCACCGACATGGTCGCGTTCGCAGCGGACCTCGGTGACTTTCTGAACGCACTGCAACGTCTCGACACGATGAATGGCCCCCCACCCGGCGCCCGTAATTTTCATCGCGGAGGATCGCTCGCGGTCTACGATTCGCAAACGCGGCAGGCCATCACCGCACTGGATGGAAGGATCGACGCCGATGCGGTATCGGAAATCTGGGATGCGGCATTGTCGACGACCTGGTCGGCGGCTCCGGTATGGATCCACGGCGATGTGGGCGTCGGGAACCTGCTCGTGCGGAACGGCCGGCTGCGCGCCGTCATCGACTTCGGAAATCTGGCCGTCGGCGATCCCGCCTGTGATCTGGCAATGGCATGGACCGTATTCGGGGACCAAAGCCGCGAGGCGTTTCGGGCGAGGCTCTCCCCGGACGCCGGCACCTGGGCGCGCGGTCGCGGTTGGGTGCTTTGGAAGGCCCTCATTATTGCGGCGGGAATTGTCGGCGGCAACGCTCATGCTGATCAACGGCCATGGATCATCATCGACGAAGTGCTCGCCGATCACCGTAGCGCCGGGGCCTAGCGAACTGATCGAAGCGCTGCACCCGAGGTGTATATTTGCCGCGTTCCTCGCGGTGGTTGCTCGGTGGCGCGGGGCATGGCAGGTGTGGATGCCGTGAACATGGCACGTCAGGAGAATTGGATGAAGGGAGAGCGTGAACCTGGAAGTCCGGCGGCGACAATGATCGCCCGCGAACCCGATATCGAGGCCATCGTGTCGTTGCTTCCGACAGCATCGGGCGGGCGTAGCGGCCCCGCGTTCTCCGGATACCGGCCGGCGCATCTCGTGATGGACGGACTTCTGACCAGCGGGGTTCACGAATATCATGGCGTCGATCGCGTGCTTCCGGGGGAGAGCGTCCGGGCTACCATCACCTTCCTGGCCCCCGAAGAATATCCGGGGTGTCTGTGGGAGGGTCGGGTTCTCAGCGTGCAGGAAGGTGGCCGCGTCGTTGGGCAGGCGACGGTCATCAGAATTCTCAATCCGGTCCTCCGTCGAGCTGAATGAAAAGACATCGTAGCTCGACACGAATCATCGACGCGCGCCTGCGCTTGTGTGGTGCGGATAGCGTTGTTGCACAATGCATCCTTCTCCGGTGTCCGTCTCTTCCGATACACCCCCGATATCAGAGCCGTGGAATTCTTCTCCCCCTCTTTTCCAAAGCTATGCATTACCCATACGTCAACTACGCTGGACTTGTCGACCAGAGCAGCACCG
>CAZJYH010000035.1:7093-16507 GCA_964549365.1 uncultured Alphaproteobacteria bacterium | reverse complement strand
GCGCACGTCACACTTCGCCGAACTGCCGGAGAGAGAATTGGAGAGAGGTGCAGGAACGTGGTGCAATACTACGGACATTCCGAGGCGGGAACTTCTTCCGGTTTGCGGAAAGGACGGTGCGCATGCACGCTCCACCATGCTCGCCGATAATCGCCGGGATGACCACTCGAAGGCAATGTCTCGATCCGGACAACACGGGCAACACGAATGCCCGTTCCGGAACTCGATCTGAACGCCACATCTTCGTGACGGTGGGAATCCATGCGGCTCGGACGTGGGACCTTGTTTTGCCCGGGACGGCGGAACGGGTTCGACGGTGGGAACATCTCGCATGCACATCACGCCGCGAAGCTATCCGACGGCCGAGCCCGGCCGTGCATATGCCCGTTGCCGGGTTGCATATCAATCGCGAGGCGCTACGCTTACTCACCGAACCACCGGGCGGACGCGATCGAGGCGCTTTCGCCGACGCAACGGTGAACGGACGCCGAGTCCGAAGCGGCGGACACCATCATTCGTCGGGCCGAACAAATCCCTGCCGGTACATTATCATGTACTTCCCGTCGGCACGTCCACGCCGTAGATTTCCGGCCACACACGTTTGATACCCCTCCCTGCGAGATGCTCCCCGCATTCGCGATGAGCCTGATTTTTCACGCGACGTCCGCGTGGAGCCGCGACGCTGCGTTTCATCACGCTCGCTTCACGCATCACGAACGTTCACCCCACGGACCATCGGAAAAATTCCGAGCGCGATCGTATCCCCCGGTCACAATTTTCACATTGTCATATCAGGAGAACACATCATGAAGCGTCGATCACATTTCCTTGCCGCGGCATTTCTGGCCGCGGCACTTTTCACCGTCACCGCCGTCGAGAGCAATGCCGGCGTCCCGTGGGCATGTCCGACGACAACCGTCTGCAACCTCAGCCCTTGCAAGGCATCTCTCATGCTTCGAGTCCTGCCGCCGAATGTCGTATTCCTCGTCAACGTCGGGCCCAACGCGTGCGTTCAGGTCAACACCGCCGCCCTCACGATGATCGACTCGGTGATCAGCATCGGCGGTTTCGCCTATCCCGTGCAGGCGCCGGCCCCGGTTCCTCCGTGCAACTGCCGCCCCACCGATTGGTGGGTCTCCTGCGTGACGCTCGCACCCGGCTGTTGCTTCGATGTCTGCTTCGATCCGGCCAACTGCCGGATCAACATCCTGCCGGCGGCATGCATCGTCCCATGTAATCCGTAGCCCACGGCACGGAGGCTGTTTCGCCCGGGCCATGGCGCCACGGGCGTCCGTTCATCACGTGAAGAGCGCGGGTCGTTACTCGGTCCGCGCTCGTTTGTGTGCGGGCATTCCGAATCGTCAGCGCGCCTCCGCCGGCATGGTTACTCCACTACGAGAAAAACGCCGACATTCGGCATCGGAGATACGGAGATCGAGACCGGGTTGGTCGAGCGCGAAAGGTGGCTTGGGCACAATTGCGCGTTTGAGTGGAAAGGCTGAACGGCGGATCCATGATATCTTCGCGGCGCCCCCCATCATTCTCTTCGCTGTTCATTTATTCCACGTGCGCACCATGAGCGATACGCAAAGTACACCGAACGCCGCACCACAGCCCGGCACGGCACAAACCGCCGCCCCCGACGATCGCCTGGAGAAGATGCTGGACGAGTCGTCGAGCCGATACAACGATCGGTGATACGGCATTCCGATTCCACCCAACATGCCGCTAATGGTGAAACCATGGGGAACCAGTTCACGGCATGTTGGCCGACACTATCGATGTACCACGGTCAATCCGTCAATTGCGACACACTCCCTGTTTCACGGAGACACTCAATGCACAACATTCTCGAGATCATCGGGCCGATTCTCACCGGACTCACCTTTGTCCTGGCGTACAACTTCTGGCGGCATCAGTTGCGAGTGAACGCCCGCAACGCCTTTCAAACGATGCTGCTCGACGTCGACAAGACGATGATCGCACACCCGGAACTGTGGGCCGTGTACGACACGTACGCCACAAACGCCGCACATTTCGGAGACCATCAGAAGCGTCTGGAGTTCGAGGGTAAACGCAGAGCATTCGTCTTCATGATGCTCAACATGTTCGAGATCATCTTCGCCTACTATCGGAATCCAGATCCTGCCGTCCTCTTCAGCTCGCACAGGCTTGCACCCGTGGAGTCCGAGACGCGAAAGACATGGATTCGATATGCCAAGGAGTTTCTCCGAGGCAGCTCCTTCGCCCGGGATCTCTGGGAAATACCGGCGACACAGGAAGTGTACGTCAAGCAGTTCCGGGCCGAAATCAACGCGATCATCGCGGAGATCGGCAAGGATGCAACCGCAACGCTCACCGGACGATAGCTGCGCCGGCCAAACGGTTGCGATTCCCGCCGGCACCTTGCCGCCTTTCGGCAGCGCAGACCGGCGCGGCGCATTGATCGCCCCCCTTGCCCCTCCCCAATCCATAAGTTCACGCCCGGTGTTCACGGCGATGCAGGCCGTGCGGCCCACACCAACCCGGCGCACGGGACGGGCCGCAGGGGCACACGATCCGCTCGAACAAAGCGCTCGAACGCAACGCTCGAACGAGATGACGACCCGCCGCTTCCGATGCCACACTATCCTCTCTTCCGGCCGCGACGGCGCCAAGTACACACCGCGAAAGGCGTGATGGTCGCCTGCGGCCGGGCGCACGTCGCGGCACTGCGCGTGGGACACGAACACCCGGCGGAATACATCGTGGCGCGGAACGTGGAGGATGTGGTGGGGGGGGTGACGCCTTTCCTCATGAGCATGGCGCCGAGGGCTCGTGCGGGCGGTGGGGGGGGGGGCTTGCGGTGGGTGTGGTTGAGGAGGGCATGGGGGTGAAGGCATCGAGGGGCGGAGCGATTCGTGAGGGCGCAGGGATCATCACCGCGCCCCCTCACCCACCCCCTGAAGCAGCCGCGGCGCTGCTGTTCGGCTCGTGAATCTCGATCACGTTCCCCTCCGGATCCTTGAACTGCGCCGCGCGACCGTACGGCACCGGCTCGATCGGGCCTACCGCCACGCCGAGCCGCCGCAACCGCTCGGCAACGGCGTCGATCCCCGGCACGTCGATGATGATGAACCAGTGGTTCTCCGCATTGGATGAACGCTCGCGCCCGGAATAGAGCGCGATCTGCGGCCCCTCTCCATTCGGCAGATCGAGAAACGCGCAGAGCCCATCCTCCGCATAACAGACACGAAGCCCCAGGATGTCACGATAGAATGTGAACATCCCCTGAACATCGTGCACGTGAATGAAGATGCAACTGATGCGCCCGGCCGCCAGTGGGCCGGGTGCGGATTGAAGAACGTCGTTTGGTTGGTTCATCGCCTGATTGATGACGGTGTGCCGCGGCCCTATGCCTCGACCGAGATGTCCGATTTGCCGGGCAATGTGACGGATGATCTTCTCAATCTATATCCCCGGCAAGCCCGAGCGAGGCTACCCGTACGGTATTGTCCGATCGAACGCGATGGCGTCCGGCGGGATGTCAACCGTGTAGGCAATCTCTCCGAATTCTTGAACGATCAGATCGCCGGTCTTGTCGAGCAGTGCGTTCGCCACGTCGTCGTGGCTCGTGTCGATGACGAAACACGCTTCGTCGAGGGTCTCCCGCGCCACGCGGAAAACGACGACATCCTCACCGCCTCGGCGGAGAGCGTCGTCGGCATAACGTTCGACAGACTCCTCGGTACACAGGAAGAGCACCGACTTCGCAATGCTCTTATACCCGGTCGAGGTACGAATCCCTTCCTTCTCGATGGACTCCCGATTCCCGGCGGGGCTGCAGTGATACAGGAACTTGTGCGGGCGAAGCTCCGCGATCATTTCATCGAGTCGATGTTGGAGATACGACATCCGCCTATCGTTGACATGTGAATTGGTTGGGGAAACTGTGGGCAGCGCACAGGCACCGCATCAGAACCGGAACCCGAACAGGCCTCCATCCTCACGGGCATCGGTCAGCGCAACGGGCAGGACATGCGCGCGGAGGTCGAACCCCTCGGTCGTTTCCTTGAACGCATCGTCGTCGTTGAGCGTGACGATGTACTGGAACCCCAGCTCCTCGGCGGTTTCCGCGCCGACCTTCAACGCGCTTGCCATCTGGCGGCCGTCGACGCCGTCGAAGAGATGACTGTCGTGCACCAGGAATCCGGGACCGATGCCGCGTCCGGCACACAGCCGCATCAGCATCATGTCGAAACAGAAGATCTGCATGTTCCTGATCCCCTTGCTTCGCGCTCCCTGCATCGGGAATCGAAAGGCCGGCCCGTTCGAGGTTTCGTCGATGGTCATGCTGCCGGCCGATTCATAGAGCCGGGCCGAGGTCTCCTCGAACGCGAGAATCGCATTGGAAAGGCGGGCGCTCTGTTCGGCGAAATCGCGACGCAGCCTGAGCGTCAGCCGGTTCCGCTCGATCTCCAGTTCGTTCCTGGTGCCTTCCAACTGCTCGGCGGCCTCGAATCGCCCACGCAACGACTCCACCTCCGCCTCGAGGCGCCCACCTTCGGCCTGAAGCTTCGCGAATTGATCGAGGGCACCATGCGTCCGCAACACCTGCATCACCTCCGCCCGCCGTTCGTCGAGGCGTCCCTTCTCGTTCTCGCGTATGCGGATGCGTTCCTGGGTTGCTTCCAGTTCGCCCGCGAGATAATCGCGTCGGTTGCGCAGGACGGATTCGTGGAACCGCTGCACGTCCTCGTAGCGCCTGACGGCCAGGCCGGGAAGCGCCACGCCCGCTTCGTGATACAACCGCTCCAGGTCATCCAGCGGCGGCGGCGCTTCGGCGGACATCGCGCGTTCGAGATCGCGCAGCGCCGCCTCATCGAGAACGTTTGCATTCGCAAGTTCATTGATGTCCCGCGTGAGGCGGTCGGCCTCGGTCTCGAGCTCCCGATACTGTGGGAGTACACGGAACGTGGCGATCTGCGTCGCCAGGCGCTGAAGTCGCGCCTGGGCAACCGCACGCTGCGTCCGCAGATCGGACGCCTTTCCGACGATATTGCCGAATGTGCCGACCTCGGCGGCCTTCTTCAACTCGGCGAGCGTCTTCTCGCGATCGCGCACCTTCTGCCAATCGCCCGCAATCCTCCAATCGAGACCGAGCAGGAAGAGCAACCCGATCTGATAATCCCCGATCTGCTGCATCACCGCCTGCTTCTCCGGTGCGGTGAACGCCCCGCTGAGCTGCCGACGAACGAAGTACGCGAAGAGGGAACGGAATGTGGGAGCGCGCCCGACATGCCCGGGGATCTCGTGCAGGCCGAACATTTTCTCACCGAGCATCTCCACCCAGTCGGAGTTCGACCGGACGGCCCCCGTGGCCGGTATGCCGCCCCACGCGATACGCACCTTGGCCTTCTGCCCCCCGGAGCGCTCGACGCGCACACGTTCGCCGCCGAGATCGAATTCCATGCCGAATGTTTCGTCGACAAGCGCTGCGGAACGGAACAAGGAATCCCTCCCCGCATCGGAACCGGTCAGAAAGTGGATAATCTCGATGAGGCTGGTCTTGCCGGCGCGGTTGCGGGTTTGTTTGTCGGTTGCGCCCATCTCCTTCTGCGCGATGAGCACGTTCAAACCGGGCATGAATTCCAGGCCCTTGAACGTTGCCATGCTGCTGAAGATGTTATGTATCACGGCTGCCTCCGGTACAACAGGCCGTCGCGAAGCTCGATTGTATTCAGCAAATACAGCAGATCGAGCGCGAGCACGAATCCGTGATAGCGAAGCCCGCTCGGGGCCTTTGGCCCGCCGTGTATCTGATCACGCATCGAACGCACCATCTCATCCCAGAGCGCCGAAACCGTCATCGGACGCGTCAGAGATCGGAGTATCATCCCGCCGACGGTGAGCAAGGCACGATCATGAGAAAGGTGTTTGGATGGAAGGATCACGGCGCAGCACTCCTTGGCTCCTCGAAGATATCGCAACGCTCGAAGTAGTATGCCAGAACCGTCAGCACGGCCAACTGATGCTCCGGCGTTCCGTGAAGGTTCCCCCCGGCCCATGCTTGAAGTTCGGCGAATATTCGATTCGGGGAATACCGGCCCTCCCGCAGTTGCCGATACTCGGCCTTGAAGGCATCGGCCAGGCGCTCCCCAAAGGTCTCATCGTGCCATCGGGCAAAGAAGTCGGCGACAAGTGGCGATTTCATCATACCCGCCTTGAGCAATTGGGCGACACTCTCGGACAGCGCATTGGCTTCGATCTTTCCGGCGGGCACGTCCCTGACATCGGTTACGGTCGGAATTGGACTGAGGGCAATATTCTCCAGCACGATCCGCAGATCCTGGAACCCCAGCGCGCTCTGTGTCGCTTCGGTGGGCACCGGCCCGAACCATGACGATTTATCGTCATCTGAAAGTCCGCGAAACACCAGCCGCAGCTCTTCCAGGCCCCACGGTTCCAACTGAACTCCGGGATTGGACTTCTCGAAATCGAGCAGAAGCTCTTGAACATGTGGCGGAAGCCCATCGGAAGCGTTGTGGACGAACACCCACTTGTCGAAATGTTCTCCCCAGTGTGTCTTCGCACCCTCGAAGTCCTCGGTGATCTTCTTGCGCGCCTTGGCGGCGTCCATCTCGTTGGGCGCATAGACCTGGAAGAGACGCCGCTCGGACTTCAGGAATCCATCGTTCTTCCAATCCCCCTGATTACCCCATGGCCGACATGCCATGAAGTCCGCCTTGTGCGCCAGCCCCATCAGGCGCTCGAAGAGGCCCTGGAACTCGTCCCCCTTTGCACGGAGAAACGCATTCTCGAACATCAGCTCGTAGCAGGCTTCTTGTAGATTCATGACGGATACAGCCGCGACTTCGATTGCAATTCAATTCAGCACAATCACAAGACCACACTATATCACACTGCACATCCTCCACATCACAGACATCACCACGAACATCACAAACACACCATCCACAACGCAGCGTAGTACACCGGTGCTCGCCAAGCAGTTGCGCAAATATAGTGTTTCTCCTCGGCGCGATTCCCGTAGCCGGCATACGGACGACGGCACTACCACAACGGTAACTGTTCGAGGTGTCCATGGCTGAGCCCCCCTTGCCCCGCCCCTCCCCAATCCATAAGTTCACGCCCGGTGTTCACGGCGGAGTCTGCTCCACGGCCCCCACCAGCCCGGCGCACGGGACAGGCCGCGATGCTCGATCTGCTCGAACGATGCGCGCGAACGCAACGCTCGAACGAGATGACGGCCCGCCGCTTCCGATGCCACATTATCCTCCCTTCCGGCCGCGACGGCGCCGCGCCGACACGTTATCTCATAGTCCTTCCCATGCGACGATTCCTCCCGATCGGCGTTCGGCCGGCGCGCTCTCGAACGCATTCCATTCCCTGCATGCCCTCCGTCCCTCACATGCGCTCCATTGCCGGCATGCGCTCCTGCACCGGCACGCGTTCCTTTCCACAATTGCGCTCGATCCTTCTCACGCTCCTGGCGCTCGTGTTGAGCGGCTCGGTCGTTCGCGCGCAGGTCGTACGGCTGGGCGCCGACGAATTCGTGAGCGGCACGTCGATGCGCATCACGTACGATGCCGCCGCTCCGGGCGCGTTCTTCAACCGCTCGGATGATCTGTACGCCGCCGCGTGGGTTGCCTTCTACGACCACGAGGCCCGCTTCGCGGTACCGATGGCGCTGGCAGGGAACACGTTCACGGCGGACTTCCCGGTACCGGAGGGAGCGGCCTATATCTCGATCGAGTTCGTGTCGATGGCCCGCACCGGCAACGACCCGAAGAACAGCGTCTCCGGCTCGGTGGTCGATCGGAACGGACGGCCGACGCCGGGGGCGATGATGCTCGGCTCGGCGCGCGGCTCCGCGACGCCGCTTGCCGACGCGCTGAAGGAGCTGGAGCTGTACCCCGCGAACCTCGCCGCGTACCGCTGGAAGTGGACGGCGATGGCCGGAGCGGATCGAGCCGTCGCGGACTCGGCGATCACGGCGGACCTGCGCACGCTGCTCGCGCCGGCCGCACCGCCGGTCGACGCGCTCTATGCCGCCTCCTACGGCTACACGATGCGCGGGGCGATGCCGGACGCCGAACGTATGGTGACCGCGCTGCTGGAGCGCTTCCCGGAGTCGGGGATGACGGCGGAGGCGCTCCGCTCCTACGAGTACGCGATGTTCTCGAACGGACGATACGACAGCATCCCGAGGGAGCTGACGCTGCTGAAGACGCGCACGATGGCCGCACACCCGGCCTCGCCGCTGGCGCGGAACAACGTGGCCCCCTCGCTCTCGAACTACCGCACACGGCTGCGGGAGCTGCTGCCGCTCGCGAGCATCGAGGCGATCTGCCGCTCGTGGATGGCCGACGCGCCGGACGATCCGAACCCGTATATGACGCTCGCGACGGCGCGGGTTGCCTTCGACGAGGGGCTGCAGGGGGCGGAGCGACTGCTCGACACGGCGATCGCTCTCTATCTCCGCAACGGGCACCGCAAGCATCTGGACGCGTTCGGCAGCGTCGGGGCGCGACAGCTTCCGGAGGCGTACCGCATGACGGCCGAGCTGGCGGAACGTCGCGGCGATGTCGGGAAGGCGATTGCGGCATTGATGGCGGCCGACGCGCTGGACACGAAGAAGGGCGCACGCACGGTGCTGCAACTGGCGAAGCTGTGGGGGAAGCTGGGACGGCCCGAGTCCGCGAGTCGCGCATACGCCGAGGCTCTGCAGCGCGGCGCGGAGGAGGCACGCGATTCGCTGCGGGCGTTGTACGTGCGTCGCCGTTCCAACGACAGCGGGTTCGCGGAGTACCTCGCGCGCTTGACGGGGGCCGGCGCGAGCGATTCGGCGAAGGCGTCGGGCACGCCGGACCCGGGAGCAGCGCGCGAGGCGGCCCCCTCCTTCTCGGTCACCGCACTCGACGGCACGCCGCTCGCTCTGAACACGCTGCGCGGGAAAGTGCTCGTGCTGAACTTCTGGTTCATCGGCTGCGCGCCCTGCCGCCGCGAGATGCCGGAGCTGAACGCACTTGTGGAAAAGTTCCGTGGGAAGGATGTGGAGTTCATCGGCATGGCGCTCGACGACGCGAAGGCGCTCACGACGTTCCTGCGCAAGACGGCGTTCGCCTACCGCGTGGTCCCCTCGGCCGCCGGCACCATCGGCACGTTCGGCGCCGCGGCATACCCGACGCACGTGGTAATCGACCGCAAGGGGCGCATCGTTGCGTCGTTCACCGGCAGCGCCGACGCGGAGACGGACCTGCGGCCGCTGATCGAACGGACGCTCAGAGAGTGAGGCCGCGCTTGCGTTGCGGGGTCGCGCGGAGTCAACTCCGCGACAACAGGCGGGAGCAGGGTCGCGCGGAGTCAACTCCGCGGCAACAGGCGGGAGCAGGGTCGCGCGGAGTCAACTCC
>CAZJYH010000035.1:0-6993 GCA_964549365.1 uncultured Alphaproteobacteria bacterium | reverse complement strand
CGCGGAGTCAACTCCGCGGCAACAGGCGGGAGCAGGGTCGCGCGGAGTCAACTCCACGGCAACAGGCGGGAGCAGGGTCGCGCGGAGTCAACTCCGCGGCAACGGCGGGCGCTCCCCCGCAACGGCCATGCCACCTATATTGCGCGCCGCGCGACGGTTGCGGCGGCAGACCCCATCCGCGCGCGTCGTTCCGCATCCCCGAGCCCCAAGATGAACGATACCATTCAGGACCTCGAGCAGAAGCTGGCCGACGTACCGGCGTCGGAACCGCGCGAGCGCGCCGCGGCGCTCAACGCGCTCGCCTTCGCGCTGTGCCGTCTCGACACCGCGCGCGCGGCTGCGGTCGCGACCGAGGCACACGCCCTTGCCGTCGAGATCGGCGACGCGCGTTCGACGGCGCGCAGCCTGGCGATCCTGGCCGAGTGCAGGCGGACGTTCGGCGCACCGGCCGAGGCATTGGAGTTGATCGAGCAGGCCCTCGGAATCGCGCGCACGCTGGACGATCCCAGGATGCGGGCGGGATTGCTGCACCAGCGCGGCATGGTGCTGTACGCGCTCGGACGCCGCGCCGAGGCGGTCGGGGCCCTCGAGGAGGCGATCGAGGTCGCCGGAACGTCGGAGCAAACCGCCGTGGCGATCGTGGCGCACGACACGCTCGGGGTGGTTCGGGCCGCGATCGGCGACACCGCCGAGGCGCTGCGTGAACATCTGCATGCGCTGGAGCTGCTCGACCGCGCCTCGACGGCCATGCCGGCTGCCGGCGCGCCGCCGCCCGATGCCGGAGCCGCGGCGCACCTGAACGTTGCAGCGCTGTACACGCGGCTCGGCAACCACGAGAACGCGCTCGCGCACGCGGCGAAGGCGCTCGATATCTACCAGGCGCTGGGGAACGACATCGGCGTGGCCGGAGCGCTCATGAACATCGGCGTGTGCCACGAGGAGCGCGAACATTGGCATGACGCGCTGGACCATTACCGCCGGGCTCTTCCGATTGCCCGGCGTCACCCGGACCACGAGATCCTTCCACTTCTGCTCGGCAACATCGGCACGGTGCAGGAGAGGCTGGGAGAACAGACCGCGGCGCTCGCATCCCTGAACGAGGCGCTGCGGACCGCACGCGGACGATCGCCCGTGCTCCCCGCCGGCATTTTACGGTGCCTCGGCACACTTCACATTTCGATGGGCGACGTCGAGCGGGCGGCCGCGACGCTGCGCGAGGGGTTCGCGCTTGCCGAGGCCATCGGCGACGTCGATCTGTGCGCCGGTTACCACGACGAGTTCGCGCGCCTCCACGAGATGACCGGGGATTCCGCCGGGGCGTTGCGACGGTATCGGATGGCCGCGGCGTTGCGCGAGCAGACCATGGGGAATGAAGTCCGTGCGAGGATCGAGGATATTCGGATGGAGTACGAGCTGCGCAGGGCACGGGCGGAGAACGAAGCGGCGCGCGAACGGGTCGAGGCGTTGGAGGAGACGGTGGAGCGGAACGGTCAGGAGCTTGCGGCGATGGCGTTGCACCTGGCGCACAAGCAGAAGGCGCTCACGCGGATGAAGGAGGAGCTGGAACGAGCGCCACGATCCGGGTCGCGCGGCCGCAAGAAATTGCCGAGGGATATTCGCGACGCGATCGATTCCGAAATCCGGTCGGAGGATGAATGGGAGCGATTCCGTCGCCACTTCGACACGATCCACCCGGGCTTCATCGAGACGCTGGCAGTGCAACATCCGGATCTGACGCCGACGGAGCTCCGCATCTGCTCGCTGCTCAGAATCCAATTGTCGAGCAAGGATATCGCCGCGCTTCTCTGCGTGTCGCGTCACACCGTCGACACCCATCGCCAGAGCCTGCGGCGCAAGCTGGGCCTGGGCCCGCGGGCCGGGCTTGTCGCGTTTCTGCTGGCGTTCCGGGGTGCGCCGCCGCCGCCCGCGCACCCCTCGCCTACTGAATAAATACTGATTCGAACTTCACCATAATTCGTCCGTTTATCC
Source organism: uncultured Alphaproteobacteria bacterium (assembly GCA_964549365.1). Taxonomy (GTDB): domain Bacteria; phylum Bacteroidota; class Ignavibacteria; order OLB7; family OLB7; genus JAFDZV01. The sequence goes on along the minus strand of CAZJYH010000035.1, from coordinate 5,004 downwards.
CCTTTTTACCGCACTACACCGTGACGTCACGTCGTCGATGCGAGTCTCTCGGTGGGTACGAAAATCGTACGCGCCCGCACCACGTTCGGTGCAGGCAACGCCACGCACGTCCGTCACTCCGGCGGCGCGGCGCTATCCGACTCATCCTAACCCCCGATATCGAAATGCATGCGCAACGCTACACCCTCGCAGCGCTTCCGGCGCTGATGCTGATGCTGACGACGATGACGGCCGATGCATGGGGACAACAGACCCCCAAATGGGAGATCGTCGACACGGCGACCATGCACTATTACGACCCCGAGGCGTACTTCAACCGTACGGATCTGGCCGCCGCCGCCGATGAACATTCCATCGTGGCGGTGGGAAGCGAATGGTACGCGCGGAAGATCCAGCACGTACGGCGTACGACCGACGGCGGAGCGTCGTGGCAGGACGTGCTGGTTGATTCCTCCCGCGCGCGTTGGAACGCGATGGCGCATCCGGAGCCGTCGCTGATCGTGATCGCCGGCGACACGTCGGTGCCGGTGGGATCGGGCGTGGGCTCGGACGCGGAGTACCGATATCATGGGCGCTACATGATATCGCGCAACGGCGGCGGTACGTGGGCACGCGCGGCGCTCGATTCCGATACGCGCGTGTTGTGCCTCGCGATGTGCAATCCCCTGCACGGCGCTATGGCGGTGCTGAACACGGCATCGCCCGATTCGGCCGACTATCTGCTGCGCACCGACGACGGCTGGCACACCTCGACGAAGGTCCCCCTCCCGACGGGATATCGATTCACCAGGCAGATCGTCTGTCCGGCTCCGGACGTGTACATCCTGATATCGTACAATCTGGAGCGGCAGAAGGATGAGTTGCTGCGCACCACCGACGGCGGCGCGCACTGGCGGAGTTCCGACAAGATCGAGCGGGTGCGCAAGATGAGATTCACCGGCGCCGACACCGGATGGTCCGCCTCCGGGGAGCCCTCCGGCAACGGGGACCACGCCCGCGACGTGATCGTGCGCACGATCGACGGCGGCATGACCTGGCAGGTGATGCTGAACAAGGAGACCGGGGGAGCGGGAGCCTCCGGGCTGACCGCCATCGACTTCGCCGACGCGAACAACGGCATCGCCGTCGGCGCGCTCAACAAGATCCTCCGCACCACCGACGGCGGCGTCAACTGGAGGCAGGAGTTCCCTCCGTCGGAGCTTCCAACGTTGTTGATGTTGCCGATGCGATCGGTCCTGTACCCGAAGCGGAATCTGGCGCTGGCGTTCTATACCGGCGGACCGATCATCCGCTACAACGGTGTTTCGACGCTCGCGCGCCCCACGTTCACCGGGCCGATCGGCAACACCCCGCTCAACGTGGAGAACGTGCACGTGACCTGGACGCCGGTCGACGGCGCGACCGGGTATCACCTGACCGTCGCGGGGACTCCGATCGCCGGGGGGGCCGTGGACACCACCGTCTACCATCATCCGATCGTCGACACGGTAATGAACGGCACCTCCATCACCCTGAACGGACTGTTATACGCCCATCTCTACTTCGCTCGCGTGCGCGCTTTCAACTCCGGCCAGAACAGCGGATGGCACCGCGACGAGGCCTTGTTCTACACGCGGAACTCCGCGGACGAAGTCCTGCCGCCGACGATCATCACCCCCGTATCGGGGGCGACGAACCAGCCGACGACGGTTACCGTGGCGTGGGACTCGGTCCCCGGCGGCCTCTCGTACGATCTCCAGATCGGGAACAATGGGGCGTTCATCGGCAACCTTGTCGTCCAGGATTCCATGATGCAGGCGACGCAGCGGACCGTGCAGGGATTGGCACCGAACACCGACTACTACGTTCGCGTCCGGGCGCGCCACGGCGGCGGCATCACCTCCTGGTCATCCGCGTTCGCCCCGCATACGTTCCGGACGGCGGCGGTCGGGGCCGCGCCCGAGGCACCGCGCCGATCGAACGCAGGCCTGCTCGTTAGCCCGAACCCCGCGCGGGGGGTCATCACGATCGATGCGGGGGAACAGAGCGGCGGGGGGATGGCGTATCTCCACGATGCGCTCGGACGTCCGGTGCGGTCGATTGCGTTCGGTGAACGCGCCACGGTCATGCTCCCTGTGGCCGATCTGCCGCAGGGCCCCTACACGGTCGTCGTGACGGCCGGAGCAACCCGCCGGAGCGCGCGGGTGATGGTGATGCGATAAGATCCGCCGAAACCGCATGGGCGGTCGGGATCTCCGGCACGGCGCCTCTCCCACACGGGGCGCGTGCCGGGCATCGCCCCCCGCGGTCGCGCGTGCCGCCTGGAACACGACTCCGCATCCCACTTTCGACGCGCCGCCTTCCCGACTTCGCATGCACGTGCTACTCGAAGACCACCCGATACCCTTCCGGCAACCTCGGCACGAGGATCCACGACATATAGCTCGACAGGCCACGGCATGGGCTCTCCTCCTGCGCGACGATGTGCCGATAGACGCGAGCGCTGTCGTCGCGGCAGACGCTCACACTGAAGCGTTTTCCCGCCGGGCAGTTGCCGAGCGTGATCCAGCGGCCGATCAGCGTCTGCTTCCCGAAGTCGATCCTCGGCATCTCGGCGGTGTCGCACGGCGGGCTGTGACGCACGAGGCGGGCCCGCAACGAGTCCTCCGAGGTGAACACGACCGGCCCGCCGACCAGGAGCGTCATGTTGCAGCCCGGCATGGCGCAGAGCGTGAAGGGGAGCCGCACGGCGCACGGTTCCTGCGTGCGGAGGGGATCGAGCGGTTGCGATTGTGCCCGCGCCGTAAGGACGAGCAACGGAAGAACCATCAGTATCCACTTCATGGCATGCCTCGGCTTGTTCGTGTATCCGGCCCCGTGCATGAACGATATGCAGCGAAGCATTGGAATGACGGCCGCGCCGCACGGCGTAACGTCTCGACCGCACATCCGGATGCACAGGTACACGATCATGTACTTCCCGCGCCCGGAGCCGGTGCATACCTTCCTGACGCGTACTTCCACCATGCGCATCCACACCGGCGTCGACCGCCGATGACCGCCGGGTCGGATACGAACCTCGGCAAACATCGTTACGCTCGTGGATTGCTCCGTCACGCGCCGGTCGTCCGGTAGCGCGGACATCCCCACCCATCGCACCCAGCATCACCCCGGATGCCATTCAGCCATGTTCATGGGCCTGACCCCGTCCCCCGGTCGACTCATCCATTTTCCCATTCTGGGAGGACCTCATCATGTTCCATCGATCAGGATTTCTCGCAGCGGCGGTAGCCGTCGCACTCATCGGAATCGTCGCGAGCGGCAGCACGGCGCGGGCCGGCGTGCCGTGGGCGTGCAACGCAACCACGATCACCAACTTCACGGCATGCACCATCCCGCTGACGCTGGTGTCGGCGCCCGGGGCCGCAATCTTCCGCGTCAACCTCGGCCCCGGCGCGATAGCATTGGTGCCGACCGGCGGCATCGCGTCGTTCGACTTCGTCATCAGCGCCGGCAACATCTGGTATCCCGTGGTGACACCGCCGGTGGCGCCGTCGCGGTGCGCCGGTTGGTCGGTCAGTTGCGTGACGCTCGCACCGGGCTGTTGCTGCGATGTCTGCTTCGATCCGGCGAACTGTCGGATCAACGTGCTGCCGTCCGCATGTATCGGCTTCTGCAACCCATAGTCGGGCAACGTGACAATGAAGCGGGGCGACCACATGGTCGCCCCGTCGAATACACCGCCGGGATTCCTTGCGCGGGTGGCGGACGGCAAGGGATTCGCATGGCCGTCGGATCGCCGCACATCACTCCTCGGCGGGCGAGGTCACTCTCACACTCACCATCCGATTGTAGCACCCCCCTTCCGGCGTGCCGTTCCCGAAGAGCGGGCTCTCCTCCCCCAGCCCGACGACGCTGTACGACACGTCGGGCACGGTCGCGGCGCCGCCGTGAAAATCGTCGACGTGACCGTCCCGGAAGACCAACTCCAGGCGCGGCTCCTGCGCGGCGCATTTCAGCAGCATGACGTAGAGAAGGAGCAGCGGCAACATCCCGCGTCGTAGATACGATGTCATGGTTGATGTGGTCCCTCCGATTGTTTCGTGGTCATGATCGGGTGCGATGCGCTGCGCGACGGCGCAGGATGAGCGTTACTCCTTGAACGGTCACGGCGTCGTATGTGTCACTCCCAACGAACCGCCGGCGCGGGCTGGTGTGGATCAGGATGGGCCCTGCCGTTACGCGCGCCATGTTGTAACTTGTCGGCCCTACAATTTGCCGTTCCAGCCTTGAGCAGCACGATTCATGCCGCAGACCGGATCGCAACCACTTGGTGCACATACATGACGTTCGTCGACACGACACTGAACAAACTGGCAGCGTTGATCGAGCAGGGGACATTCACGGAGCTCGAGACCGAAGGGTTGGAGATCAAACCGGTCCCCGCCATCGGGAACGAATGGAAGGAGGTGTACAAGAGCGTCAACGCCTTCCTCAATACTCGCGGGGGCATCGTCTTTCTGGGCGTGAAGGAGGAAGGGCAGGGAAGCTCGCGCCGCTATGTGTTCACCGGATGGAAGGAACACGCGGAATCCAACCTCAAGGAGATCCCCCGACTGTTCACCGACCGCTCCGGAGTGCCGCAGGATCTCTCCGACTGTTTCCCACCGATGGAGCTTCGCGACTTTCTTGACGGCCGCATCGCGATCCTCTACGTCGATGAACTGGCCGCCGACCGCAGGTATGTGTTCCACGACGGCACCGCCTACAAACGGCTGCTCACGGGAGATCACAAACTCACCAAAGCGGAAGTCGACGCACAGGAAGAGTTCAAGGAAGAAGCCGTTCATGCGCGCGAGCTTCAGCCGGTACCCGGAATGACCGTCGACGACCTCGATCTCGACAAACTCAACGCGTACATCTCGGAACTGAACAAGCCCGTGCGGGTGGAAACGATCAAAGCAGATATAGCCTCGGCATTGCCGTTTCTCGAGCGCAAGTTTTTTGTCAAGGATGGGACGGTAA
>CAZJYH010000034.1:990-16520 GCA_964549365.1 uncultured Alphaproteobacteria bacterium | reverse complement strand
GCCGCCATCCAGCCCCTGCCCAATTCCCGCAAGATCCACGTGAGCGGCAGCCGCAGATACAGCAGCGGCAGATACTGCATCGCCGTGTAGACCAGGCGCACGGAGAACTTGACGGGAGATTGAAAGCGCGTCAGGTAGTCGTCGAAGTCGTGGACGGTGGTATCGAAGGAATACCCTTCGGCGCGATACTCGCCGATCACCGTCTGCGCCAGGGCATGATACGAGAGCGCCTGCGTGGGCGAGAGCGTGCGCAGATCGAACCGCGACGTCACCGCACGGCGCCACAACAGCAGCAGCAACAGATACAGAAGCAGCGCGCCGGCGGCATACGTGCCGTAGACGCAGTCGGGCTCGTGATGCCGCCACGTGATGATGAACCGCACGGCCGTGTATGCCCCCAGGCCGAAGAGACCACACAGCAGCAGGTCCATGGCGATCACGTTGCGGCGCACTCCGCCGGCCGCGATCTTCGCCGTCAGACTGAAGGCGAGCAGCAGCACGGGCGCCAGTACCAGCAACAACCGGTCCTCGCGAGCCTTGCAGAGGAACAACCAACCGGCCACGATCGCCCCGGCCAGAAACAGCAGCGCGCAGACCGACAGCACGAGGCTCAATCGACGTTCGCTTGCAGTGTACTCCATGATCGGAATCCCGGTTGGTGTTGAAGGTCGTCCTCCCGATGCCATGAGAATCATGTCCCCGCGAACTTGATCGCGGAGAAGCCGCACCGGTCGGTGAACGCGTTGTCGAACGTCCCGTTCGGGTTCAGCCGCCGATACACGTTCAACCACTTGCCGTGCTCCGGATACATGCGCGCCACCAGACCGTTGCTGCCGGTCAGGTAGTTCACCTGCCCCCAGTGCGGACGGCCGCCGAACTCGTACATCGCGCTCTCGTAGTGCGCAAGCAACTGGAAGCCGCCGTAGGTGCCGTTGATCACCGGGATCTCGATCATGCAGGTGTCGCGCCCGTTCATCATCGCCAGATAGGCGTCCGACGCCTTCACGAAGCGGAGCGATATCGGTGAGGTGTGATAGAGTTTGCCGAGGCGCCGCAGCTTGTCGGCCACCTCGAACATGCGCTCCACCGCGCCGATGTACGCGTCTCCCGCCATCGGAAATCCGATCTCGGCGGAATAGGCGCTGATATCGTTGGGGGTGCCGAGGTTCAGCACCTTGTAGCTCACGTTGGTGTACTCGTCGTCCACCAACGCCTTCATCGACTCGGTGATGATCTTCGGGCTGAGGTCCGGAAAGTTGTTGTCCACAAGGTCGAGCACATCCACAATGCCGGGGATCGCGGCGATCAACGTCGTCAGGAAGTTGCGCTCGTTCTTGTCGCTCGGATGTCCGGAGGGTTCCGGCACGATGTTGCGCCGGGTGATCAGGCAATCGTGCCTCCCCTTGATCGGATACGGGTTCACCAGCACCTCGAAGTGGCGGTTGTCGCGCAGGGCGCCGCCGTCGCGAAGGAGCGCCTTCACGCTCTCCCAGTCGCTCATGGTGCGCACCTCCTGCAGCCAGTACTTCGGCATCACCTCCATGATCACCGAGTAGATGATGCCGGTGCATCCCATGCTCACCGCAACGGTGTTGAACCACTCGTCGTCCTGCACCAGTCGATTCTCCGGATACTTCGCGTGGTACTTCACCGGATCGGTGATGCCGTTCGTTGGTTCGATGCGATACTTCACGCCCCCGGCGGCCACCAGCACGATCGAGCGGAAGCAGGAGGCGATCGGCCCGAGCGTGATGCCGGAGCCGTGCGTACCGGTGGCGGCAGCGCCGACGATCGACTGCGCGTCGTAGCCGCCCATGTTCGGCAGGGCAAGGCCGCGGGCGTCGAGGTACTCGTTGAGCGTGCGGATCTTGATCCCGTTCTCCACATGCACCAGGCACGAGGTATCCACGCCGTCGCGCAGCAGCGAGCCGTCCAGCTCGATCGGATTGTTCAACAGGTCCGTCGTGATCAGGAAATCGTTCGTCTGCACGACGTCGGAGAAGGAGTGCCCCGATCCCACGGCGCGCACCTTGCATCCGTTCGCCTCGGCGGTCCGAACGATCTCCACGATCTCGTTCACGTCCGAGGGCGAAAGGCGTTCGAGCGGCTGCACCACCTGGTTCTCCACGACGTTCCTCCACGTCTTGCGCGCGCCCCCCTCGATCGTCTTGAACAACGGATGCTCGCCGGTGAACCACCCATTCACCTCCGCGAAGAAGCCGGCCAGGTCGCCGCCGATATCGTCGAAGATCTCCTCCAGCAACGAGTCCTTCTCATGCGAAGGGGTGGATTCGCCCATGATCTTCTCGAGCTTCTCTCTTCGCGTTGCCATGACGATGCTCCCGGAATGGATGAAACGTTCAAACGGATGGTTGAACAGATGGGAGCGCCGCAACGCACCCATCGGCAGGCGGCCTCAGGATTGATGGTAACGCTCGCGGTTCAGGGTGATGCCGTGCCCCATTCCGCGCATGCGCCGGCGCGCCGATCGACGTCGACGACGGACGTGTATGGAGCATTGGGGAGGAAAGGAAGAGCGCGGCCAAAGGTAGCCTGAGACCGAATTCGGATCAAGCTCCAAGTGTCCCGCGCGGGCACCCATGAGGGTTCACTCACGCGGGCTCACCCACACGTGCCCACCCGCGTGCCCACCTCCCCTCGAACGGCAGCGACCGAACGCGCCGCGCCCGGCGGCCACCGGCGGACATCCCGATTGTCGGACCGCCCGGCACGCCGCCCCGTTCGAGCGCAAACGCCCATGCTCGGGGCGACATGTTCGGCGGCCTCTCCCTCCGGCTCAGGTATTGAACCGGATGTATCTCCCCTGCTCGGCGGCATCGGCGCCGGAATACGTTACCGCATGCACCTGTACGCCGGCGGCGTTCTTCAACTGGATCGTCCCGCCGCCGTTGCCGAGCTGCGCGCCCGTCCCTGTAAGCACCACAACGCGCGACTCTCCGGGCGGGAGCGTGATCGCGCCGATGCGGTCGGCCTTCGCGTTCCGATCGACGATGCTCCAGCCGGTCAGGTTCACCGCCGCGCCGGTGGTGTTGCCGATCACCACCGCCTCCTTCCCCGGATCGGCGCCCGGCGGGTTGACGAGCGCGCGCTCGATGTACACATCCGGATTGGCGACCGACGAGACGACCGGCGTAGTCGATCCCGGCTGCGGCGGCGATCCCCCCGCGGAGACGACCACCGCGCCGGGGAGCGGGTGGCCGGTGGCGGCATCGGTCGGCAGAAGCTGCGTCTGAAAGCGGAAGAAGAGCCCGACCACTCGGTTCGGGAACCTGAAGAGGAGCCCTCCGTCTTGAAATGTGCCGTTGTCACCGTCGAACCGCCCGGGGTGCGGGTTCCCCTGGTTCATGTGCACGTCGTGCACCCCCTGAGCGGTGTGGAACTTGCGATCGATCGGCTTCGGCTGGAACGCCGCCCCGGTCCTCGGGAACTTCGCGCCGAAGACGAACAGTTCGCCGTTCTGCGACTTCAGCTGCCGCAGGAAGGTGCTGATCAGATCCTGCAGGTCGTCGTTGGCCCGGGGCCCCATCGGCGGCACGGTGACGCCGGTGGGCCAGTCGAACAGCGGCGAACGGAAGTAATCGAGCGCATTCGTCGCCGATCGCGCGCCGGTCGGCAAGTCGGTGAACCCCATCGGGAACGCCCCGAGCCCCGCAACGATCGGATGGCTCTGAAGCGGCTCGGTGCGGTGAACGATCAGTTGTGAGCCGTCGCCGGAGAGCACGTTCACCGGCACCCGCCAGGCCTTGTTCTCCCCGTCGATCAACCTGATCTGCAGATGCGGCGAATCGAGATTATCCTCGCGCTCGAAGACGTCGACACGTCCGCGCAATACGCCGTACTGTAATGCCATGGTATTCTCCCTCGTTGTATGGATTCGGTTGCGCGAACCGGTGGCACACGACGCTGGGCGCGTGCGGGCGGATCGCCCCCCGGAGTTCATCGCGATCACAACATAGGAGCGATGCACGGCCACGCGACTACGCACGAACTACGTACCGGCCCGCCCACGGCGATCACCGATAGCCCGCGCACGACACGGTGGTTGCAAGCGTGGAGGCCCTGCGTCGTTGGAATGATTGCGGCGACGGGACCGCGCCCGTCACTTTCGCAACATTCGATCATACTTACGTACTGTGGATCACCGGTGCGAATGCTACGTTTATGCGTCGCTCCGTTCGGCATCTAAGTGATCCCCTCCATCCTTCATTGTTATCACATCCTCATGCATCGTCCTACGCACGCTCCCCTGCGCCTGTTCCTGGCCCTCATCGTTGTGCCCGCCACGCTTGCATACTCAGCGCCCCCCGCGCTCGCGCAGCAGACCGGGACGGTTACCGGCATCGTGCACGACGCCGGCGCGCACGCGCCGCTCGTGGGCGCAGCGGCGATGCTCCGCGATGCAACGGACTCCACGGCCAGACCGCTGGGGGCGGTCACGAACGCCGCGGGCGTCTTCTCCATCCGTAATGTGCCGCTGGAAACACGGTACACGCTGGAGGTGCGGTCCGTGGGCTATGAGAAATTCCAGCGGCAGGATGTGAAGCTCACCACCGCGAACCCGACGATGGATGCAGGCGAGATCCTCCTGCGCCCACAGGCGCTCGAGACGCCGGGCGTGGAGGTGACGGCACCGCGCGAGCAGGTGTCGGTGCGCGCGGACAAGACCGTCTACGCGGTGGAAGGGAACCCGACCTACACGGCGACGAACGTGAGCGAGCTGCTCGGGCAGATACCGTCGGTATCGGTGGATCAGGATGGGAAGGTCTCTCTGCGCGGCGACGACAACGTGACGATCATGATGAACGACCGCCCGCTGGCGATGCCGCGCGAGCAGCGCGACAAGTTCCTGCAGTCGCTGCCGGCGAGCATGGTGAAGGATATCGAGATTCGCACCAACCCCGGCGCGGGGTTCGAGGCGAAGAATCAGGGGGGGATCATCAACATCGTGACGCAGCGCACGATGAGCGACGTGCTGGGCGGGAACGTCAACCTCGGCGGCGACACGCGCAAGGGCTACAGCGGGGGGGCGGGGTTGTACTACAACGGCAACGATCTGAACGCATCGCTCAGCGGCGGCGGCTATCGCGGCCTCGGCGACGGCAGCTATACCTCCCTGCGCCTGAACTATCGCGACACGAACGAGCGGCGCAACGAGGGAGGCTCCACCAGCGAATCGATCTCGGGCTCGTGGTACGGCTACGGACAGGCGGACTACACGATCACCAAAAACGATCTGGCGTCGATCTCGTTCAACACCAACAACTGGTCGTCGGACTACAGCTCGTACGGCGCGCACACGATCTACAACGCCGCCGGCGGCATCAGCGCACGATTCTACGACACCAGTTCGCCGTCGCCCGGAGCGGGCAACTCGGGCGGCTACAGCTCCGCCTCGTTCCTGTTCAGGCATACGTTCGCGGAGGATCACAAGCTGAGCCTCGACATGAGCTACAACGGTTTCAGCTACAAGGGGAACACGATCTACAGCTCCTCCTACTTCGGTGCGAACAACGAGTTCGACTCCGCGCGCAGTGCCGTACGGCGCAACGAGAACAGCAACGCCAACGCCACCTTCATCGCGCGGCTCGACTACGAGAATCCCCTGAGCAACGCCCTGAAGCTGACGCTGGGCGCACGGGCGGAGCGGGGCACCGTCGAGGACAACACGGATGTGGCCACGCGCGACCGCGCCACCGGCGCATTCGTCCCCGACACGGTGCAGAGCAATCACTACCGCCCCACCAACGCCGTCAACGCGGCCTACGGCGAGCTGGCATGGACCATCGGCGGCGGGCTGGGCGTACAGGCGGGGCTTCGCGTGGAGCAGGCGAACGTGGCGGCGAAGTACGAGTCGGGGAAGGAGATCATCTCGCGCGATTACACGAACCTGTTCCCGAGCGGATCGATTTCGTACGCGCTCGCCGAGCAGCACACGATCACCGCGAGCTTCCGCCGCAGCATAGCGCTGCCGGACATCGGCGCGCTGAACCCGATCGTGGTGAAGTGGAACGATCTGTACACCTCCTCCGGCAACCCCGATCTCAGCCCGGAGTTCACGCAGACATGGGAGCTGAACTACAGCACTTTCTGGGGCATGGGGAACATGATCACGTTCGCCCCCTACTTCGCCACCACCGACGGCAACATCGAGAACAGCCAGACCCTCGTCAACGGGGCCACGTACTCGCACTCGGAGAACTTCAACGGCACCTATTCGCTCGGGACCTCCGCCTCGCTCGCGATGCGCCCGGCGACGTGGCTGAACTTCCGGCTCTCGGGCGATCTGTTCAACAAGGTGAACCGCGGCAGCGCGATCTCCGGCGACATCCACAGCTCCTCGGCCGGCTACAACGCCAACGCCTTCGTCAACGTGGACCTGACCGAGGGGCTCACGCTCGGCACCAGCCTGTTCATCAACAGCCCCGCCACCGTCGGCGGCAGCAACGCGAATCGCTTCGTCTCGTGGAACTTCTCACTCCGACAGAAGCTGCTGGAGAACAAGCTGAGCGTGTCGCTGCGCGTCAACGATCCGTTCGCGCTGCAGGGATGGCGAAACAGATACAGCACATCCGATTTCTACACCGAGTCGTCCGGCCATTGGAGCACGCGGTTCGTGAGCCTGAACATCAGCTACAACTTCGGCACCATCCCGCGCATGGAGCAGCACAGCCGGGAGAAGACCGAAACCAAGGGGAGCAGCGGCGCCGGAGGAGGAGCGAGCGGCGGTGGTGGGGCGCAGTAAGCGTGAAGGGTTGAGCGTTATGCGGGCAGCGGGATGCGGGTCGCGCCCTGATGGAGCCCTGGAAGGGCGACAGGTGATAGCCGGGTGCGTAAGCGCCCGGAATGCGCGCCCCCATGAAGTTTTATGAAACCCTGGAAGGGCGACACCCCAGAGCGCTGCAAACGGCGGGATGCGCTAGCAGCGGGTGTCCCCCCGCACGCACCGGACGGAGACAAAAACAACGCCGGTACAACCCACCACGGTTATACCGGCGTTCAACGGAGCGGCGCGAAGTGCGCGCCAGATTCCGTCCCCAATGTTCAGTTAATGCATCGCCACCTGCGTGATCGCGCACGTTCCGGACAACACACAGCTACGCGCTCCCAAGCCAGGGCCCGGGATCGCGTTGAGATCCGTGCGAAGGGAAGATTCGATTGCGATGACGGCGACAGGACCGAGCGCAAGCGTCGCGTTCGATGTTACGGCACGTTGGAAGCGAACTGGAGGTTCCACAAACAAAAAGTGTCAGAATTTAGCTGCATGATGACCGTCGGCTCAGCAGATAACCATACGGCAGACCTCAATGCAGTTTCGGCTGGAGGGAACCGAAGCCGCAAATATATGTCACGGAGATGATTTGGAACAAGGATTAGTTGCAAACATCGCAATCGAATCCCACCGAAAGGTTGCGCCGTGTATCAAGAGCATGCGCGGCCGCGGCGCGACGGCAACCGCGCGGACATATGCCGCACAACGGTGGGGTTCGCCACACAGAGCGTACTTTTGCACGATCCGAATCGACATCCTCGAAGCACGCACGAATCCGCATGAATCGCACCGCACACAGCTCAACGCCAACGGCCGCAACCTGGCGCGACCGCCGCACCCTCGTGCGTCTGGCGGTGTCGTTCACCGCGCTGGCGATCGTGCTGGCAGGATACACGCGGTTCCTCGCCTTCAACGAGACGAGGCAGGGAGCCCTGCTCACGGACCCCGTGCTCACCTTGCTCCCGACCGCCGATCTCAGCGTCCCGATCTTCGCGGTCATCTACGGAGCCATCGCCCTGGCGCTCGTCACGCTTCGACGGCATCCCGACCGATTCATCCGTACACTGCACGCCTACACGCTCTTGATGCTCGTCCGCATCGTCGCGATGTACGCAGCGCCGCTTGCGCCGCCGCCGGGCATGATCACGTTGCACGATCCCGTGGCCGGGCTCGGTCCCGGCGCGCAAATGCGGCAGGATCTCTTCTTCTCCGGCCACACCGCCACGCTCGCGCTGCTGGCGTTCACGGCCGTACGCCCCGCGTTGCGGTGGGCCTTCACCGCTGCCGCGCTCGCCGTGGCGATCATGGTGCTGATGCAGCATTGCCACTACACCGTCGACGTCGTCGCGGCGCCGTTCTTCGCGTACGGGTGCTATCGAATTGCGACGGTGGTCGCGGGTACCGGCCCGCCGTCTCTGCGGTGAACGCTCGCTGGACGGTCGTCCGGGTGGCGAGTGGCGTGAAGCGAGTGGCGTGAAGCGAGTGACGTGAAGCGAGTGACGTGAAGCGAGTGGCGTGAAGCGGGTCGCGATCCGTGTGGCTTTGCGCCCTTTGAGGCTTTGCGGTGAACGCGTGGGGGAGGGTGGTCCGTATGCCGAACCGAGGGACTCGTTGTCCTTCGCAACGCCATCGTCGTTCTCGTTCCTCTCTCTTCGTTCCTTGCGCCGGCCGTCCGCCTTGCTCTTTCCTCTCTCTTCTCTCTTCTCTCTTCCCCTCATCCCTTCTTCGCAATCACCAGCCGCTCCCCCGCGCTCTGCTGCCGCACCGAGAGCCCGACGATCAGCCCGATCATCCCCCACGAGACGATGAGCGAGCTCATGCCGGAGGAGACGAGCGGCAAGGTGATGCCGGTCATCGGCAGGATGTTCATCGTTCCGGCGATGTGCACGAACGCCTGCGCCGCCAGCAGCAGCGTATAGCCGGAGACGAGCAGCCCGGCGAACGTGTCGCGTCCGAGCGTGCCGGCGATGCGGAGGCCGATGGCAACGAGCGCCGCGAAGGAGAGGATCACCATCATCCCCCCGGCGAAGCCCAGCTCCTCGGCGATCGCCGCGAAGATGAAATCCGACGCGGCCTTCGGGATCAGGAACGGCGTGCCGACACCGAGACCGTGCCCGGCAAGGCCGCCGGCGTCGAAGGCATACAACGATTCGACGATCTGCCGTGACGTGTCCCACCATGCCGCATTGCCGTGTCGCGAGAACAGATCGGCCCAGAGCAGGAAGCGTTGGCGCGGCGTGGCGAGGATGCGCGCTACGAACGGAAGCTGCACGGCGCACCAGACACCGAGCACGTAGAGCACGAGCACCAGCGAGGCCGAGGTCCAGAGCGAGTCGCGGCGTCGGAATCGCTCAAGCGCGCCGATCGCGAGCACGGCGCCGGCCACCACGCCCAGCACCGCAAGCAACGTGCCTCCCGCGAAGATGGTGCTCCCCATCAGCACGGCGCTCGAAGCAACGGTGCCGGCAACGAAGAGCACCACGTAGAGCGCGCTCCGCGTGTAGTAGGCGAGCAACAGCGTCTGCGCGATGCTGAGTACGAGGAACTGCCCGAAGTCGCGAACGAGGAGGAAGACGGCGAGCGGCGAGGAGAGGAGGAGCAGCGTGTACAGCCAGAGCGCAAGCGGCGTGCGGGTGAAGCGCTCGCGGTTCTCCGCGAGGAAGGCGCCGCGATAGTGGATCAGCAGGCCCGCCCATGCGATCGGGAGCGTGAGCTTCAGGATCTCCTGCGGTGAGAAGTTCGCTCCACGAACGCCGCCGGTGCTCATCAGGTAGCCGAGAGTGAACACGCAGACCGCGAGACTGCCGAAGAAGCCGGCAACCCGCCAGCGCGAGGAGAGAAGCGTCGGAAGATTGCCGCGCGCGCCCAGCCCGATCGCAAGGAGCGCGGCAAGCACCGGAAGCATCCGGAAGCCGAAGCTGTCGCCGGCGGCAAGCGGCCGCCCGCGAAGGATCTGGTTCGTCTCTCGCGTCGGCGCGTAGGCGTTCTCCAGCGCCCGCGCCAGCCGCGTGTCGATACGCGAAGCCTCGAAGTCGCGCCGCAGCGCGCCGTTGATCTCCCGGACGGCGTGCGACGAGGCAACCCGCATATCGTGCTCCGATGCCCCCTTCATCAAGGCATGCACCGAGTCACGCACGGCCGCCACCTCGTCGTTCCCCAGCTGGCGCGGCGCGTCGTAGCCCAGGCGGAACTGCACGGCCGCGCCGATCGCGAAGAGCGCGGCGGCCAGCACCAGCAGCGTCTCCGCGCTCCGCGTGCGCCCCTCGGCCGGAATCAGGAACCACCCGCCGGCGAGGATCAACGCCACCGACACCACGTTGCGAATCACCACGCCGATCGCCGGATAGCGCACGAACCATTCCATCCCCGCTGAAAACACCGCGAGGTTCGCCGCCGCGGCCAACGCGACGACAAGCACGGCGAGAATGGGATATGCTACTGCACGGGACATGGGGAGCGTTTAGCGTTATGCGTGAAGCAAGGTTCAGGTGACAAGTGACAAGTTCAGAATGCCAAGCGCCAAGTTCAGAATGCCAAGCGCCAAGTTCAGAATGCCAGGTGACAAGTTGACGAGCGACCGGCTCGTACGACAGTATATTTCTTAGATATACAATTTCTCGCCGCTCGCTACCCGCGGCTCGCCACTCGTCGGAGATCCCGATTCATCGGGGCAACCCTCTGAGCCCATAACCCAGAACCCATCACTCATCACCGCTCGCATCACCGATAATACCCGAGCGCGTCGAGCTGTTCATACAGGCGTCGCGCCATCGGTGCGTTCAAATCCCCGGCGAAGAGCCCGTTGCGATCCTGGATTGCCACCACCACGGCGTAGGCGCGCCCGTTCTTGCGACCGTATGAGATGAACCAGGAGGGCTCGCGCCCATCCGGCTCGTGATCCGCCGTCCCCGTCTTTCCGAACACCGTGATGCCGCGCCGATCGATGCCGGAGAACGCGCCGGCGGCGGTCCCTCCGGGGAGCAGCGGCTCGCGCAGCAGCTTCTCGAGCGCGACGGCCGTGGCGCGGCTCATGTCCAGCCGCATCGTGTCCGGACGACGCCCCATCTCCAGCGTCGGGCGCAGGAACGTGCCGCCGTTGGCGATCCCGCACATCAGCGCGGCGATGTGCAGCGGGTTGGCCTTCACCGACGCCTGACCGATGCCGAGGCGCGACTTCGCGATTTCATCGCGCCCCTTCACCCAGCTCCGCGCCGGCAACAGCGTGGCGTATTCGTTCAGGAAGGCACCGCTGTTCCACGGCATGCGCGCGTTGAAGCCGAGGGAATCGAGATAACGGTTCGCCTGGTTGAAGCCGATGATCGAGTAGGCGAGATAGGAGAAGTAGATGTTGCAGGAGTAGCGCATCGCGTCGGCGAGATCCACCGAGCCGTGCGCCGAGCCGTGTTCGGTGATCGGCTTCGTGCGCGGCACCGGCACGTACTCCCCGTTGCACTCGAAACCTCCCTTGCGCTGCTCCGGGAGCGGCCTGCCCAGGTCGAGCGCCGCCGCCGCGATGAACGGCTTGATCGACGATCCGGGCGAGAAGTTGTCCTTGATCGCCCGCGAGGTCAGCGGGCGGCGCACCGTGTCGCGCACGTAGCGGTTCCACGCCTCGTCGCTCCAGATGCTGTCGGGCACGAACGTCGGCTCGTTGGCGGCAGCAAGCACCTCGCCGGTGTTCGCGTTCATCACCACGATCGCCCCCATCCTTCCGCCGAGCGCGCGCTGCGCCTCGCGTTGCAGGCGAAGGTCCAGCGTCAGCCGCAGATCGTGCGGGCGGTCGTCGCGCAGCGAATCGTTCACCATCACCAGCGCCTTCTCCACCCCGACGCCGTCGCGCAGGGGTCCGGTCCAGTAGCCGACGATGTGCGCGGTCAGGCTCCCCGCCGGATACGTTCGTTCCAGGTGACGTCGCATCGTGTAGCCGGCCAGCAGCGCGCCGGTGCGATCGGTGACGCGCCCGAGCGGCTGTGCAAGGCTTCGGAAGCGGCTCTTCGTGTTGAAACCGGCGGAGACCGAATCGGCGGGGACGCGCCCGCGAACGATCCATCCCTCCCGCTCCGGCGTCATGTACGCAACGCCGCGATACAGTGCCGCGCCCGCCAGACCGAGCACCGCCAGGCCGAGCGCGATGCCGGCGCCCCGTGCGCGCAGACGGCGCAGGCTTTCGAGCATCCCGCCGTATTGCACCAGCGCGGCCAGCAGAAGCAGACCCCAGAGGATGAGAACGATCTGTGTGAATGTGATCGGCAAGCTGTTCGGGAGATACGTTCCGATGTTGATGTAAGGTCGACTTTGTCCTATGACGTGTGCACGTGCATATGTCAAGTGCGTCAAGGCAATGACCGAGCAAGCTCAATGGACATCGCATGGGTCGGCCTTCCTGCCCCGATTCGTCGGGGCGGAGGAGGCACCTATCTATAGCAGCACGCGTCCAATTGCGTTGTCAAGCTCCGGAGCGTACCGTTCTTCATTGCACAGTAGCGCCCTTCGCCCAAACGGTTCGCACCTACGGTGCTATAGGGTGGTACCACGCATAAGTGCTACAAACAGGTGCCCCCCGACAGGGGCCTCTCGGCCCGCTGGCGGCCTAAAGATTGTGCTCTCTCGGAGCTTTTCAATGTCGCGTCTTCGACGTGAGACAGTAAAAACTCCATGACCTCTACAAAGCCTTCATCAGCAACCTTGCCGACGTTTCCTGCTGGACAAAGCCGATATGAAGTTGCATGCGCGGACGGCGTGTCCTGCCGGAGATCGGCGCGGATGCATGTCGGCCGGTCGCGCCACTCGCGGAGTCAACTCCGCGACACCATCCTCATGCGTCCGTGATCCGTTCGAGCACGATCGCGCAGGGCCCGCAGTCGATGCGGTCGCCGGGGTGCAGCTCGACGGACTCGACGCCCATCGGCGCACCGTTCAGCCGCGTGAGATTGCGCCCCACCTTTCGACACCACAGGCGCAGGTCGCGATAGAGCAGCTCGAGATGCTCGCGCGAAATGATCTTGCGAGCATCGTGCACGGGAACGAACCCGCGCGGATACGGCTCGTGCATGCGCCCCACGGTGGCAACCACCGCGCCCACCGGGATCGGGCGCACGCCGCGGTCGTCCTGCAGCGAGAGATCGTAGAAGCTCTGGGCAACGCGCGCGCGGGCCGTGCACGGCTCCTCGGCCTCGACAAGCACCAGGTTGATCACCGGAGCCCCGCTGCCGCCGATTCCCCAGCCGTGCGCCTCGATGTACTGACGGTATGCGGCCTCCAGATCGCGGCGCAGGCGTTCCAGATTCCCCTCCGCATCCCAGCCGTATTCCCCCATGTAGGCAGCCCGGCGCAGTCGCAGCACCACGAAGTTCGGCGCACGCGGCGTGGAGCCGGCCGCGTCCACGCCCGCGCGTAGGGCTCCCTGCATCGCAAGCTGTGCCGATCCGAAAAGTGTTGTCAGGGCCACGTGTGTGAAGCGCCGTGCGCTCGGAATGATGGAACTACACCGCGTCGGTCGCGGTCACCAGAAGCTCGCAGTCGTCGATGTAGAACGGTGTGCCGATCGGCACCAGCCTGCTCTCCCCCTCGGCGATCGTCTCCCCCGACGCAAGCCGCATCGTCGCCTTTCCCACGCGCTCGATGCGCAGACGGTCGCCGCCGATCAGGTCCACTCGCGCCTGCTCGCGCGAGACATGTGGGGGGAGATCGAGATCCACCTTCACGTAGCCGTGCGGAAGCAGCCGTCCGCTTGCGCCGCGACGCCCGAGAATCCAGCGCCCCCCTTCGAGCCGAACCGACGCGTTGGCCGACCCACGCAGCAGCAGGCGATAGCCCATGCGCCTCGGCGGCGGCGGCGCAGGAAGCCCCTCCTCATCGCCCAGCACACCGGTGCGGTCGTACGGTTCGTTCACTCCCGCAACGGCCGGCCTGTCCTCCTCGCGCGCCGGCGAGAGCACGGCCGCGTAGATCTCGTTCGGCTGCAACGACGCATCGAAGGCGATCGTCACGAACACCGGGTGCTCGCCGAACGTACGCATCCGTCCGCTCGCGAGATCCTTCATCAGCTCGTCGTTGAAATAGTACTCAACGTCGCGCGTCGCGCCGATCTCCATCAACTCGTCGTAACGCCCCTGCGACATCCGCAGCTCGAGGCGCGAGGGAACCAGCGTCGCGTTCCCCGTGGCAACCGCGCGGGCGTCGCGGGCCTCACGCAGCGCGCGCAGCCCAAGGGCCACCAGCTCGCTCGTCTTCTTCTTCCTCTGCGGGTCTCCCGCCGGAAACAACGTGTCGATCAGTCGTCGCATCGCATGCACTCCACCCAACGGAATGGCTCAAGATAATGGCTCGTGGAAACGGCTCACCGGCCGTTTGCCGGTTGCCTGAGGCGGCTCGAATCGGGAAGGCCCCCGCCGTCGCCGAAGGCGCCGGTCGTGTCGGCCGATCCGGAATCGGGGATCGCGGCGCCTCCGCGCACCGAGTCAGGGCCACCGGAGTCGGCCGGCGTGTCCCAGCCGTTCGGCATGGAATCCTTCACAAACACGCCGCTCGTGTCGCGCGCAATGCGGCCACGTTCTTCCACGCCGATCATCACGCTGCGGAAGAAGACGATCAGCAGTGCGAGCAGGGCGATCGCCCCCAGCCCGACGCCGATGATCAGGCCCAGCCCGCGCGGCCTGTGCCGAACGTCGGCGGTCCCCGGACTGGTCGGCGTCTCGACCGGCTCCGTTGTCTCCGCCCGGCGCGCCACGATCACCGATATGTTGTCGTCGCCGCCGGCGGCGAGCGCACGCTCCACCAGTTGATCGCATGCGCGCGCCGGCTCGCGCTGATGCATGAGCACGTCCCGGATCGCCTCGGCGCCGATCATCCCGTGCAGACCGTCGGACGCCAGCAGAAGCACATCGCCGGGAGCGAGCACCGTCGCGAACAGATCGGGCTCCACATCGGGCTCGCCCAGCGCGCGCGTTATCACGTTGCGCCGCGGGTGACGCTCCGCCTCCTCCTCGGTGATCTCCCCGCGCTCCACCATCGCGGCCACGAGCGAGTGATCCTTCGTGATGCGTTCGAGCCGGCCGTCGGCGCGCAGCACATAGGCCCGGCTGTCGCCGATGTTCGCGATCGTCGCGGTCTCCGCGCCGATGAGCGCCGCCACCAGCGTGGTCCCCATGCCGGCGTACTCCTCATGCTCGGCGGACTCCACCACCACCGCATCGTTCGCGTTCAGCGCGGCGTCGCGCAGCGCATCGTATGCCTCGCCACGCGACGTCTGCTCCAGGCTTGCAACGGCGGCCGCAACAGCCACGCGGCTGGCACGCTCGCCGCCGCGATGCCCTCCCATCCCGTCGCAGACGATCGCGAACACCCCGAGGCGGACCGCGCGCGTCGCAAGGAAGTCCTCGTTCCGCTCGCGACGCAGCCCCACATCGGTCCGCATCGCCACGTGCAGGCCCGGCATCGAAGCGGCCGTCTCGTTCCCCTCGTTCATCTCATTGCTCATCGCGCGATCTATCTCGATTGATTGCTGTATTC
The DNA here is from genome assembly GCA_964549365.1 of uncultured Alphaproteobacteria bacterium. Lineage (GTDB taxonomy): Bacteria > Bacteroidota > Ignavibacteria > OLB7 > OLB7 > JAFDZV01. The sequence goes on along the minus strand of CAZJYH010000034.1, from coordinate 1,219 downwards.
GTTCGGGTTCGATAACCGCCCGCCCCTCGTCTCACGGTTCTCGCGGAGTTCTACTCCGCGAGCCCCGGGCGATCCGGAGTAAAACTCCGGATCAACATACACGACGCCCTCGTTCTCGCGGAGTTGACTCCGCGAGCCCCGGGCGATCCGGTGCGCCTCGTTCTCGCGGAGTTGACTCCGCGAGCCCCGGGCGATCCGGAGTAAAACTCCGGATCAACATACACGACGC
>CAZJYH010000034.1:0-890 GCA_964549365.1 uncultured Alphaproteobacteria bacterium | reverse complement strand
CGGACCAACATACACGACGCCGGATCAACATGTCGCCGTACTAGTTCGCGCGCACCGTCGCCACCTTCGGCGTGCCGTTGTCGTCCACCACGGTGCCGACGGCACGCACAGTCTCCTGCGCTCCGTCGGTGCCGGTGCGCACGAGCACGGCCGTCACTTGATCACCGTCGGCCGTCACGTCACGCAGCTCGAACCCCTTGCCGGAGATTTCACCGGCGAAGCGATCGCGATCGGCCGAGGCCCGCAACGCCGGCGTCGCGTACAGTTCCCACGCCTGGCTCGAACCGTCGCCGATCACCATCCCGAGGAACATGCGGAACGTCGCGATGCGCGTCTCGCGATCGGGGGGCGGACGCACGTGGTTCAGATCGACCACCTCCGCCGAGTCCGCAAGCGCGGTGCTGTCGACGGTCGGCTTCGGCGGCGCGACGTTGTCGCGCTTGGTCCACTTCTCCGTCTCGCTCACGATCAGCCACTGGTCGTCGATCTTCTCCAGCCGCACGATGTTCGAGGTGGAGCCGCGCAGCAGCGTGCTGTCGTTGCGCATGCGCTGGTAGGTGATCACCCATTCGGTCTCGATGGTGCTGTCGTTCAACGCCCGGGCACGCCGCACGTCGATGTCGTACTTCTCGGTGCGCACCACGCGCACCATCAACTTGTTGATCTCGTCCTGCACCACCTTGCGCGTGGTGTTCTTCAGTTTGAAGAACTCCACCCCGGCGCTGTCGAACAGGGAGGCGAGCCCCGGTGCGTTCGCGTCCATCGTGAACTGCTTCACGTCGTCGGCCACGCTCTTCGAGATCTTCATCGCGCCGGCGTCCGTCAGATGTTCGGTGCCGTACGTTCGCTGGTACCATTGCAGCAGGAAGTAGCCGCCCACGCCGACCACG
>CAZJYH010000033.1:5757-16553 GCA_964549365.1 uncultured Alphaproteobacteria bacterium | reverse complement strand
CGGGAGGAGTCCGGCGCTCGGAAGCAAAGCGTTCAGAAGGCGTTCAACTCGCCCTTCCGGCCCTTCGTGTTGGCAAGCACGTCGGTGGGGCAGGAGGGACTGGACTTCCATCCGTATTGCCATGCGGTGGTACACTGGAACCTGCCTTCGAATCCCGTCGATCTCGAGCAGCGTGAGGGGCGGGTGCATCGCTTCAAGGGGCACGCCGTGCGCCGCAACATTGCGGCGGCGTACGGCCCGATGATGCTTGCGCCCGGTGACCATCATCAGGACCCCTGGAACGAGATGTTCGCTCGTGCCGCGTTCGACCGCGACGAAACGCATGGCGATCTCGTCCCATACTGGGTGTTCCCCGGACCGTCGGCGATAGAGCGCCATGTCCCCGCCGCGCCGTACAGCCGTGAGGTGGAGCGCCTGGAGCGGCTCCGACGCACGCTGACGCTCTATCGTATGGTGTTCGGTCAGCCCCGGCAGGACGATCTTCTGGCGTACCTCGTCGAACGTGTTCCCGAGAAAGATCATGCGGCGTTGTTCGATGCGCTGCGCATCGACATCTCACCCCGGCACACGACCAATGCGTGGGAAACGCTCGATGATGATCGCGACGATGAGGACGCCCTCACGGCGGACGCCGACACGGATGCTTCGCCCGCGCCGCGTACCGCCCCGTTGCAGCGCGATGCGGACGCCGGCGTCGGCAGCGACGGACGTGACCGGGATATCTCGGAGTTCAGCATCACCGATCTCGTCTGCGAAATACGCGGCGTGGTTGCCGCCGCGGATCGGCTCACCGTCGATGATATGTCGGTCGCCGTTGCTCGTGCGCTGGGGTTCCGACGGACAGGGGAGCGTATTCGCGACGCCGTGACAAGCGCGTTGAACGCCGCCGTGCGCCGTGGCGTGGTTGCCAACGTCGGCGGAGCGTATTCGCTGGACTGCCGTACCATCACCGACTATCCGGATGAGCTTCTGACGAGATGTCTGTACGCGGCGATCGGTCGCGCATGGATCGATCGCGACGATGCGATCCGCTCCGCCGCCCGATATCTCGGATTCCGCCGCACCGGCGCCACGATCACATCGGAGTTCGAGCGGCTCATCCAGAGCGGGTTGCGGCGGGGTGAGCTGCGGAAGGACGGAACGTTGATCCGCCGCGCATAGCGGCCCCACTCCTCGCCTTTTGCCGTCCGGTGCGTACTTTCGCGCTGCCGATCTTCCATTTACCATTGATGCCGATGACCCTCCTCGACGCCGTCGCAACCGTGCTCGCCGATGCGGGCGAGCCGCTCCATTACGAGAACATCTCCGCGCTGGTCATCGACCGCGGGCTGTGGCAGTCCGAGGGGAGAACCCCGCAGGCCACGGTGGTCGCCTATCTCTCGAACGACATCAAGCGCAAGGGGACGGCGTCGTTGTTCCAGCGGACCGCCCCCGGCACGTATGCGTTGCGTGCGTGGGGGCTTCCCGAGCATGTGATGTCCTATGATCCGATGCCCGATGCCGACGACGCGGAGGGCTCCGTTCGTGCGCTCGACCACAAGGTTCGCACGCCGCTCTTCCCGCGCTACTCGTGGGTGCGCGCGCTGGTGCGGATCTTCGACGGCGTGGCCAAGAGCGAGGTGTACGATCTGATCAACGCGATCGGCGAGCAGACCGGCACGCCGCAGAACCCGGTGGACTGGTCCGATCCGGACGCGTGGATCACCGAGCGATTGACCGGCGCCGAGGCGGCCCTGGCGGCCAGGATCTGGCGCGAGAGCGACCGCAAGGTGAACCCGCGCCATATCTACGGATCGTATCTCTTCATCAACACCTACGACCTGCTCGATATCGACGGCGCCGGCGTGTACCGTCTGAACGACCGCGGCCGCGCGTTCCTGGCGGGGGAGGAGGCCGTGGTGCGCGAGCTGGACGACGCCGAGGGGCTGGCGAAGCTGCTGGCGATCCTCGCGGCGAAGACGCGCGCGAAGGCCGCGGATATCCTGCCGGAATGGAACGAGTTCCTGCGCGAGCACTCGCGCTTCAAGGCGGAGCGCCTGGTGAAGGACACGCTCCGCCGACGCTCGCGAAATCTCGTCGAGCGCGGGCTCGTCGAACAGGACGGCATCTACTATTGGATCTCCCCGGCCGGGCTCGACTATCTCAAGCGCCTCCCCCGCACCGACGCGGATGACCGCCGCGATGTGGGGATCGCGATCAACAGCTACAACGCCCGCCGGCGTGAGCTGCTTCGCTCGAAGCTCTCGACCATGTCGCCATACCGCTTCGAAGAGCTGGTGGGCGATCTGCTGGAGGCGATGGGCTACGAGGACGTGACGGTGACGAAGGAGAGCGGCGACAAGGGGGTCGACGTGGTGGCCACCGTGCAGTTCGGCATCACGACGATCACCGAGGTGGTGCAGGTGAAGCGGCATCAGGGGAACATCGGGCGGCCGATCCTCGACCAGTTGCGCGGCGCGCTCCCGTATCACAAGGCGCTGCGCGGCACGATCATCACCACCGGCAAGTTCTCCTCCGGCTGCCTGGACGCCGCGTTGTATCCGGGGGCGGCGCCGATCGGGTTGATCGACGGCGAGCGGCTGCTCGATCTGCTCATCGAACACGAGATCGGCATCCGCAAGCGCCCCACGCACTTGTACGACATCGACGAGGAGGCGTTCGGGGCGGGGGGTACGTGAGCGAGGTGCCCCCCTCACCCCACAAGCGCATACATCGCCGCGTCGCACACCGGGCGGTAGCCGATGCGGCGGTAGATGGCGTTGGAGGTTGGGTTGGCCAGATCGGTGTAGAGGCAGCAGTAACGATTGCCCGCCTCCAGCAGAGCCCGGCTGAGCGCGGCCACGCAGGCGGTGGCGTACCCGCGCCCGCGCAGCTCCGGCGGCGTGTAGACGTAGTTGATGCGCAGGCCGTTCGGGGTGCGCCCCGCCCATGCCGCCATCGACACGGGGCCGTTGTGATCCCACAGTAGGGGCGAGGGCCGTCGGCAATGACCGCCGTGCCTCGGGCTGCGACAGATCGTGCGATGCCGAAGATCAGGTTGTTCTCGGCCTCCGCTTCGAGCAGGAACCGCTCGGCGTCCGCAAGGAAGGCGGCGGCATCGTTGTAGCGTACGACGTGCGTGACGTCTGACAGTTCGAGAATGATGGAGGATCGATTCGACAGTGGAGCGACAACGTCGTGATATTCCCGCGGGCCGAAATGCGCCGGGCGATGGAGCCGGAGATGGAGCGGGCCGTGAGTCTCCGAACAAGGACATGCCCGAGGTTCCCGTCGCATTCTCATACGACGCGGAGGCACGAACGCGCATCGATGAAACCGTCGGATGGATGATCCACTATTCCAATCTGGTCGTGAACATTCTCCTCGTCGTCCATCTCTTCGTTGTGATCAACATGGAAGTTCATGCGGCGAAGGCCATTGTCTACTGCTTATGGTACCCGTTTCTCCGATGGTATGTGATCCCACGGATGCAGCGGTACTACGGGCGGCGCTTCGTCACCTCCGTCACGTTCGAGCCGGGAACCGGGACGTTTCACTTCGAACGTCTGCACGGTGAGCCCGTGCGCGCAGCCGTCGGCGACGTCACGGTTCGTGTCGTCCGCGCGATGGGTTCGTACCGAAAGCCGATCCGCAGAGTGGTGTTCCACGTTCGTCGGTTCGAGGATCAGGTGTTGTTGGCGCCCCGCTATGCCGACAACACAAAGGTGGCGGCCTTTCTGGAGGGGCTGTTCGCCCGGGGCATTGGGCTCCGCAGGCGCCCGGCGGAACTGTGCGATCCGGATGAGGAGGTGTACGTGAGCGGCGCGTGAACCGCGCAGGCGGCGATACTCATGCGATTTTTTTTCTGTCGGTTCTTAGCTCTTCGTTCTTTCCTCCGCGTCGCTTCGCTCGACGGCCGGCTACCTGCTTCGAACCCTCCGGGTTCGGGGAGCGGGGTGTGTGGATACTCAGGCAATGTCTTGCTCTCCTCAATCTTCACTCCTCATTCCATCCGCTTCTCATCTGGTTCATTCCTCGGTTCGCTACGCCCCTGGCATTTCCCCCCCTCTTGTCAAGACTATGCATTACCATAAGTCCTCTGCGCTGGACTTGTCGATCAGAGCAGCACCGAACCATGCTTCTCCTTCGCGACGAGCCCTGAAAGGGCGATAGTACGTAGCCTAGGGCGCAAGCCCTGGGTACCGAGGGAGCCCAATGCCGGCAGCCCTGGAAGGGCGGCACATCCGGAACGACGTACAGAAATGGACCTGGAGCCGTATCGCCCTTTCAGGGCTCGAAGACAGCAACCGGCCGTGTCGCGCGATCCAGGGGCTGACGCCCCTGGATCATGACTGACGCCCTTTCAGGGCTGAGAGCCGGCGGCGACCGGAACGTTCAGCAAACGTTTGGCTCCTCCGGAGATTTGGGTAATGCATAGCTATTCGAGAGGGGGTTTGGGGGGAGTTGACGAGGCGGCAGCGCCGGTGCGAGGAAGCCAGGCGGCGAACCCCTCCTGACCTCCCCTTGCAAAGGGGAGGAACGCACGATGGAAAGTCCGGAGGCAGAGAGTCTTTCTCGTTCCTCTATCTTCACTCTTCATTCTTTCCCCTCCCCTGTTCTCCGATCCTGCCATTTGCGCTGCGGGCGCAACATGGCCCGCGGCGCGGCGTAGCGGATCGCCACGGTCTGCCCACCCGGTTCGGCTCGACGCCGCGCCATTTCCGTCGCGCCCGCGCACCTGCCCCGCATCCGGCGCATCGTGTCCATACACATACCCAATCAGGATCGACGATGCACACCATCTTTCCTGCCTCACTCCGTTGCGTCCGCGCCGCCGTTCTGGTGCCGGCGCTGGCCGCCTTCCTTCTGACTCCGCTCGCGGCACAGCCGCTCTTTCGAGACTCGACATCGATGAAGATGCCGGGGCCGTTCACCTACGAAAACGGAATGGACGTCGAGGCGGTCGACATCGATCACGACGGCGATCGTGATGTCATCATCGCCAACGAATTCGAACCGAACATCCTGCTGCTGAACGATGGCCGCGGGAACTTCGCGGAGTCGACCGGCGCGTTCCCGGCGGTCATCCACGACAGCGAGGATATCGGCGTGGCGGACTTCGACGGCGACGGCGATCTGGACGTCGTCTTCGTCAGCGAGGACGACTCGACGCACGAGTATTATCGCAACGACGGCGCCGGACGCTTCACGGCCTCGCCCGACTCGCTGCCGCACAGCATCGCCAACTCGGTGGTGGCCGTCGATCTGACCGGAGACGGACATCCGGATCTGCTGATCGGCAACGCGGGGCAGGATCTGCTGCTGGTCAACGACGGGAAGGGGCGTTTCCACGATGAGACCGCCGCGCGACTGCCGCGCGATTCGAGCGTGACGCAGGATGCCGCCGTCTTCGATGTGAACGGCGACGGCGACCTGGACATCGTCGTCGGCAATGAGGAGGGGAACGCGCTCTACGTCAACGACGGCGCCGGGCACTTCCTGGACTCGACGGCGGCGTATCTGCCGTCGGTTCCGAACGTCGAGACCCGGAAGGTGACGCCGGCGGATGTGGACGGCGACGGCGATCTGGACATCTACTTCTCGAACGTCGGATGGAACCCGGCCAACGACGGGCAGGACCGGCTGTACATCAACAAGGGCGGGCAGTTCCGCGACGAGACGACGTCGCGCCTTCCGGCCACCGCGCAGGGGAAGAGCACGCTCGACGCGAAGTTCATCGACTTCGACGACGACGGCGATCTCGACATCATCACGTGTCATTTCCCGACGCTGCCGCCGAAGGCCTGGCGCAACGACGGGAGCGGTGTCTTCAGCGAGGCGACGGTCGACGTGTTCGCCGCGCCGGTGTCGGGGGCAGGGCTTGGGATCGAGATCTTCGATGCGAACGGCGACGGCCGCAGCGACATTTACGTCTGCAACCGTGGACAGCGCGATCGCCTCTTCGTGCGGGCCGCGCCGGCGGCGGGCGTTGCCGACGGCAGAGGATCGGGGCGGCGTGATCCGGCGGCGGGTCCGGTCGCGCGGTGCCTTCCGAACCCGTTCGCGGGGGCGGCGACGATCGAGTTCACGCTGGAGCGGCCCGGTGCCGTCACGGTGCTGATGCAGACGCCGCTCGGCGAAACGGTCGCGGCCGTGGAGACCGGCATCCACGCGGCCGGGAACCACTCGGTGCGGCTTCCGCTGGAGGGGGCGGCGTCGGGCGTCTACTTCGTCACGGTCAGCAGCGATGCCGGCAGGACGGTGGTGCCGGTGGTGTGTCGCGGGGCATCGTGAGACGTCGGCGTCGTGATGCGGGGCATCGCCGCGACAAACATCGAGCATGAAGGCCGGGCCACCGGCGAACGCAGCGCCGAGGCATGGAGTCGATCCGTGCCTCGGCGTGTCTCGTTCAGGGGGAGGGATACGGCGAGAAGCGTCGAGGAGTGCGTTGCCGCCGCTACGCCACGCGCAGGTTGCGCACGACGTTGCCGTGGGCGAGATCCAGCACGAGCACGCGCCCGAGGTTGTCGAACGCGATCAGGTGGTCCTGCGTCAGGCGAACGCCGAGTTCCGAAGCTCCGCCGAAGGTGAGCATCGCACGCAGTCCCGCCGACGTATTGTGGAACAGGCGGCACGTCATTCCCTCCGGCTCGAGGAGGGTGAGGCAGGCCCAGGCGTCGTTCATCGCGGGGAGGTCGACATGCGCCGGTGCGGTGGAGCATGTGAACGCTTCCTTCGTGCCGATGACCAGCGTGGCGGTGGCCGGGCGGAGGAAGGCCTCATGGTCGCCGATGCTCGGCAGCACGAGACGCGCCGTAAGCCCGGTCGCCGCCACCCGACGTATCTCCGAGGTCGTCGGAAGGTGCGGGGGAATGGGCGCGCGCGTGCGCAGCGTGAGCGTCCGCAGTTGCACGCCCCACGCCTCCCAACCGCCGGAATGGCCGTCTGCATCCCGGATGGGGGCCATCAGGAAGGAGCAGGAATCCACCGTCCGAGCGATCGCGTTCGCCCGATGATTCGGTGACGCCCAGTTCCACAGGCTGCGGAACCTCGGGGCCGATGCGTCGATCACCTGAACGCCCTCCTTCGTTGCGGCGATCCAGATCAGTCCGTCGAAGGAGTCGGCCCACGATGAGAGCTGCGCCTCGCACCAGTGCTCCTGTGTGCCGACGGCGGGGCAGATGCGTCCGAGTCGTACGGCATCGCCGCGTCGTGCGGCCGTGATGACCACCGAGTCGTCATCGGCCGGGATCAGGGCTCCGGCGGGCTGATTGAAATGTCGGATCACGGCGCCGTCGCGTCCGATCAGGCGCACGCCGGCGTCTCCGAGCGCCAGCAACATCCTGCCGTTTCGCAGCCGGACTGCATCGACGGCGGAGGTGGCGCCGCGGTCGGCGGCGTCCAGTTCGATCGCGATCGGCGGCATCGCCGCAAGCGTCGGGCGAGCCGCGGACCCCTGCCCCGTGATCCGCGTGTCGACGCGCAGCGCGCCGTCGCCGGTTCGTTCGATGAGATATCTCAGGGCCTGCGCCGCCTGTGGGTCGTGTCCTGCGCCGACGTCGCGCATGAGCGCGCGGACCGTGGCGCGGGCGAGTGTGCGCGCACCCTTGCCGACGTCGGTGCTCAGCTCCACGGCGAACGCATGCCGCGCGGCGCTCTCGTCCTCGTCGTCGCTCTCGACCAGGTCGAAGGCGCGACGCATCAGGGCGTCGACGTCCGGCGGGTTCAGCGCGATCGCACGGGCCAGCATGCGGGCGCCGACCGGGCCGCCGTCCTCGATCAACGGATCCATCCAGACCCGCGTCCGCTCGCGTTCCTCCGTGATCGGCCAGAGCACGTCCACCGCCGCGGCGTTGTTCCCGGCCGCGGCGAGCATCCTCGCCCACGTGACACGCATTGCGTGGGCGTCGTCGTGAAGCCCGCGGGCCTCCGCGGCGACCACGGCGCCGGCGAACGTGCCGGTGCGCTTCGCGATGGCGACGGCGCGATCATGATCGCCCGCGCGGAACCAGAGGCGAACGATCTGCTCCGGCGGAAGCTCGCGCGCCTCGGCCAGCCGGGCCGCCAGTTCCAGCCGCCCGTGCCGCTCCAGAAAGTCGACCGCCTCCTGTACGTTGCCGAGCAGATCGGCCAGCACGTACGCCGCCTCCTCGATTCGCCCCTGCGATTCGAGCACCGTCACCGCCGCGCGGTACCTGGCGCGCAGGGTCGCCATCGTGTCGTCGGCCACATGAAACGAGCCGCTCGCTCTGCTTCGATGCATGCGGAGTTGGAGATCGTTCAGGCCGCCCGGTGGAGCCACGCGCGGCAGCGTGCGCTCCTCGGAGCCGTCGCCGAGCGGGATCGCATGGCGCAGCGCCTCGAGCACATCGCCGCGCTCGAACAGGTCCATCATGTGCTGGAGATACCGGGCGTGCGCTCGTCCGAACGCGCGCCCCACCTGTGACTTCCAGAGCATGCGGCGGGCCGCCTGCTGCAGGCGTTGCATGAACGCGGCGAGCGGCCCGCTGCGTGGTTTCCGCCGTGGGCGCCCGTCCGTCGTGTGCGGGTTCCCTCCGTGCCCGCCGGCGGACCCGACGACGGCTGCAAGCTTCGCCACGCCGCGAACGGCGCGGGCCGCGAGCTTGCCGAGGAACGTCGGCTCGACCGGGTTTCCTCTGTTCCTGAGCGCGGCCATCACGCCGGCGCGGGCCTCCGGATCGGAGCCGATGCCGGCAAGCTCGGAGCGAGGGTCCATCGTCGCGGCCGCCGGCGGCTTCTCCGGAGGCGCGGGGGCATGCGCGAGCGCCGTGGGCTGCACCGCGTTGAACTCGCTCAGGTCGATCCACGTGGACGGATCCTCCGTTTGCAGACTCTCGCGCCGCAGAAAAACGGCGGCCCCGGCGTGCGGCAGCACGATCGCCCCCGGGCTCGGTGCCAGCGCGGCGATCTCGTCGGCGAACAACGGCGCGCCGCAGAGCACGCCCCCGATGCGCACCAGCGGCAGGCCGGGGGCGTCGTCGCAGGAGACCGCATTGCCGTGCGGCCAGAGCAGCACGAGCGTGCTCGCGCCGCCGTCGGCCCTCTCGGTCCCGATCTCATGTGCGCCCGTTTCTGTCGCGCCGGGCCGTGTCCCGGCAACGCGTTCCTCGGCGGCCGTCTCGATGCGATAGACGACCGCGCCGTGCCGCCACGATGCCAGCACGCGTCGGCGTGTCTCGTCAAGCGTGAGGAGCGGCGTGCCGATGCAGAACCCTTCGGCCTCGACGGTGCCGCGATGACGCAGTCGGCGCGGCTCAACGGGGTGGCTCATGGCGTTCCTCCGGAGGTGAACAGCGGGCGGTGTTCGAACACGATACATCGTGTCGCGATCGAATAGACCAGGGCGCGCCCCCACCGCGTGGTGTAGCCGATGAGCCCGTTGCGGTCGTCGGCGATCACGTGCATCAGATCCTCCGGCGCAAGCGGCAGCTCGATGGCGCGTCCGTCGCCGGACGGCATCAGAACCAGACGTCGCTCGGACTCCTGCATCACCAGCGCCGGCGGGCGACGCGGGCCGAGCGAGAGGACGCCGTGCACGATGCCGGCCGCGCCGCGCACGTACCCCGTTCCCTCGGGGCCGCGCACCTCCCACGTGTCGGTTGCGACACGGAAGGCGAGGAGCCCCGGGGCCGTGTTCCGCCCGGGAGCAACGTTGCCGATCCAGGCGTCGAGAGCGAACGGCTCGATCTTCGTGGACGAGACCGTGCTCGATCCGGATTTCACCACGTAGTGCATCGCTCCGTCGTGAAGGCTGGACAGATAGTGCACGTTCGCGCCGGTCGCGTGCAGTTGATGCACGTGGGTGTCGATCAGCGTTGCCGTGCGCGACAGCGTGGACAGTTGCACGATGCCGCCGTCCGGTAGCACGAGGTACCAGCTCGCGAACCCGTTCTCGTCGTCGACCCGCCACATGGTATTCAGGCGCGTGCCGTCGGGCGGGGCTCCGGTGAATTTGAAGGTGCAATTGTAGGTGCCGCCGAAGTTTCGTGCGCTCGAGCCGTTCAGCGTGCCGCCGCGGAACGTGTTCGTCTCGGCATGATATGCAACGAAGAACATGGCTCGCCGCGTGCGCATCGCCGCAACGATCACGCCGTCGTAGCGGTTGCGGTACTGTTTCCACGGCTTGTGTCCGGCTTCGGTTCCCTGCTGAATCGGTGCGTAGAGCAGCGTCCCGGGACCGGGGCCGATGGCCGCGAACCCGCGCGCGCCGGTGAAGATCGGGTTCGAGATCGGGCGCACCGTTGGGCCGGTTCGGACGGCGACGTTCACGTGCCGTTGCCTCGGCTCCGGCTTGAACGGATCGCGCAGCAGCGCGGCGCAGGCATTGTCGTCCGGGAGATCCAGCATGATCTCGCGACCGCGTCCCCCGGTGCGCGCGCCGACGATCACGCGCAGCCGACGGTCGTTCGGGCTCTGGTCATCGTGCACGATGATGCGCCGCACGCTGCGGGCGCCCGGGCCGTACGGCGCCGCATGCCGCGCGCCGATGTGCGTTCGTTCGGCCCGGGCCCAGCGCGCTCCGCCGATCAACCACAGTTCCTGCAATGCCTCTCCGTGCGCCACGGCGGTGCACGCCGACGCGATCTGCTCCTCGCTCGCCTCGCGATCGGTTCGGCCGGAGAGCAGGTGGGTGATCGTCGAGCGGTCCAGATGGTCCATCGGCCGATCCGGTGCCTGCGCAAGGCACCAGCTGCACGCACCAGGGTCGGCGAGCGCGCGGCGCGCCAGCACGATGAGCGCCGCGATGTGGGCGATGCGGGGCGTCCCGAGTTGATCGGGGCCGGCATCCAGCACCG
>CAZJYH010000033.1:0-5747 GCA_964549365.1 uncultured Alphaproteobacteria bacterium | reverse complement strand
GCGGAACGCGGCGTGCGGCGTTGTGCGCGCAAGGCGCAGGAAGGCGTGCTCACCCACGGCGGCGCGCCGGGCGAACTCCAGCGGCGCCTCCTCGGCCAGCAGCCACTCCGACACCAGCAGCCGCTCGTACGTCCCGCGCCTGCTCAGCCCGTCGAACCCGTCCGGCCCGCCGACGTTGTCCGTCTCCGACGTGTGCGGACGTCCGACGGCGGCGGCGATGCGCGGCAGGAATTGCGCGATCGCGAGCGCCGATCGCTCGTCGAACATGTCGAGGAATTCTGCCCAGGGTGCAAGCGCGCGTGGGAGCTCCATCATCGGGCGCTCCCGATGCGGCCGGTGTTCCCCTCGACCCATGCGGCCAGCAGGTCCGCCGCGATCTCGCGCGCGCCGCCGAGCGGCACCGCCAGGCCGCGCTCGGGCAGCACCGCGATCGGTCCGCCGCCGAACCGGCGAACGAAGGCGCGCCACAGAACATCGGTCGGCACCGAGGGGGCGAGGAGTGTGGGGATCAGCAGCGAGGGGGCGGCCGGCTCCGCGCCGAGGTAGAGAACGCCGTCGGCCCACGGGAGCGCGTGCCCCGGGCCGAGCACCACGATGAGATCCTCCGCCACCACTCCCGCCAGCTCCTTCAGGTCGTCGCGCGCGAGCAGCCTCCGGCCCAACGCGCGGCCCGCGCTCCCCCAGGCCGCCACGGCCGCGGGCTCGAGCGCCGACGCGCGCGGCCGCCACTCGACGCGGATCGTCGCCGGCGGCACGGTATGGTGCGGGGTCGATTCCATCGTGCGGTACTATGCGATGCCGTCGTTGGATTTGATCGCGGCCACGATGCGATCGCGAATCTCACGCACCGCCTGCGGCATCGTCTCGGCGCTGAACGTGGCGTCGATCTCGCGCGCCACCCCCTCCAGCCGCAGCGTCCAGGCGAGCCGCTCGTCGCCGGCGGTGCCGTCCTCCGGAGGAGCGTCGAGCAGCGTCCGCCCGCTCTCGGCGATGCGTGCGGCGCGAGCGAGAGGTCCGAGCGACGCCTCCTCGGCGGCGGCGATCAACACCGCGTTCTTCGTCGCGCCGAGCAGGTCGCGCAGCGTGTCGCGGGCGAGGGCCTGCTCCGCCTGCGTCGGCACGGCGGTGATGATCGGCCAGAGATCCGCCGCCGTGGCCGCGAGGCGACCGTCGAGCACGGCGGCGGCGGCGATCAGCCTCTGGACTTTCACGGCGCGGCGGTCCGAGATCACGATGCCGGCGCGACGCAGCAGCCGGATCGCGCCCCCGAGCGCGGCGCGCGCTTCGGCCATGTCCACGGCGCTGACGGCGTCGGAGAGCGTCGCGAGATCCGACAGCGACGCCGAGAGCGGCGGGGCCGCATCGTCCGCGGCAAGGCCCCAGCCGCCGGCGAGCAGCTCCTCGATCTGCGGGTCGGCGATCGGATCGATGAACGCGCGCACGAGGAAGCGATCGGCGAACGCCGCCAGCGAGTCATCCTCCGGCAGCGCGTTCGAGGCGCCGATGCAGATGTGCAGCGGGCAGATCATGCGCGTGTGGCCGCGACGAAAGACGCGTTCGTTGAGGATGCCGAGAAGGGTGTTCAGGATGGCGCTCGACCCGAGGAAGATCTCGTCGAGAAAGGCGATCTCCGCCTCCGGGAGCATCCCGTCGGTCTCGGTCTCGACCACGCCGTCGCGCAGCTTCCGCAGGTCCACCGGGCCGAAGATCTCGCTCGGCTCGGTGAAGCGGCCGAGCAGGTACTCGAAGTATCGTCCGCCGACCGCGCCGGCAACGCGCCGCGCGGCCTCCGACTTCGCCGTGCCGGGCGGGCCGATCACCAGCACATGCTCGCGCGCCACCGCGGCAAGCACGATCGTGTCGACAAGCGCCGCACGGTCGACCAGTCCGCGGCCGGCATGGTTGACCGCCGCGCGCAGCGTACCGGCGGCATTGGTGATCGTCTCGAGATTCGTCATGTGTCGGTCGGCAGTTGGTTGAGGAATACAGGCGGCAAATCTACACAGCGGCCGCGTTGCCGCGTGTGGAAAAATGCGTGCGGCCGCACGCTCGACGTTCGAGCCCGGCTGGATCGGGCCCGGCATCGGCGGTCCCGATTGCCCCGCCGATTGGCCCCGCGCACGCCGCGGGGTGATCCCGCCGAGGCTCGCACGGTGCGGCGATCACGCCCCGCCGTCGGCGGTGATCGCGGCCAGATGCCGGGGCGGTGTGGTCCCCAGCTCGCGTTGATAGGCGCGCTCGCACTCCTGATAGCTTCGGTGCATGTCGGCGATGCGTCCGCGTGAGCGCTGCGCGGTCAGCAGCACCTCGTATGCGGTCTCGCTGATCTCGTCGCGCTGGATGATGCGGCGCGCGCACTCGATCGCCTCGTCGTCGTTTCCGATACGCAGGTGCTCGCGTGCGAGGAACTCCAGCGCTTCGAGGAATGCGTCCTGCAGCACGTGGCGCTCGAAGCTCATCCACTCCTGATGCGTGTCCTCGGCCAGGAACTCGCCGCCGTACAGCTCCACGGCCGCGGTGTATCCGCGCCTGCGTTCCTCGGCCGTCGAGGCGCCGCGGGCGGCAACCACATGCTCCTTGAACTTCAGGAAGTCGATCCATGCGTCGGGGCCCAGATCGAGCATGTAGGCGCCGTCGACGCAGCGGATCGCGACGCCGTCCGGATCGTGCGTCGCCAGCGCCCGGCGGACATGGGCGATCGCGTTGCGCACGAGAAGATTCGCGCGCCGCTCCTCGTCGGTGCTCCAGAGCGCTTCGAAGATGGCATCGGCGCTCATCCAGCGGCCGTGATTGGCCACGAGCAGCTTGAACAGATCGCGTGCGCGTTTGCGTCCCCAGTTCGCGCGCTGCAGCGCCTCCCCGCTCACCGCCACCTCGAACGTTCCCAACGTCAACACGCGGATGCGCGCGGGTGTGGGCGTTTCGAGCGCGTTCCGCGGATCGCCGCCGTTCGCCGGTGCGTTCGACGCGAGCGCCGGAACTCGCGCCGCCGGCTCGTGCGTTCGCCGCCGCAGCAGCAGCTCGGCCGTGGCGATGTCCTCCTCCGATAACCCGAGCACGCGCCCCTCGCGCCGCGCCACGCCGCCGTCGAAGTGCGCGATCAGCTCGCGCACGCGCCGCGATGCCGTCTCGTTGAATGCCGTGTTCGTGTCCTCGGCGGCAAGGCGTTCGTATATGCGCCGGTTCGCGTCGTCCCCGATCCCCGCGTATGCCTCGGCGAGCAGCACGTGAATGCGCCGTCGGTTGTCGCCCGCGGCGATCGTCCCGGCCAGAGCCAGCGCCTGCTTGAGACGGGGGATGCCGTGCCCGCTCTCGTTGACGCGTCGATCGGCGCGGGCCATCTCGATCAGCGCCTCGATCTCACCGCCGACATCGCTCATCTCGTGCGAACGGCGCAGCCCCTCGGCCAGGTAACGCGCGGCCTCCGCCGTGTCGCCGAGGTCCACACAGATGCGGCCGATGTATCGATGCAGCGCCGCCTGCTCACGCTGCGTGCCGCACCGCTCGAAGACACGGAGTGATTTCAGGTAGTAGAGCAGCGCCTTCGTCCGGTCTCCGGTCCCCTCATGGAATCGGCCCAGATGCGAAAGCGAGTACGCCTCGCCGATCACGTTTCCGATCGACTGCGCGATGCGCATGCTCTGGAAGTAGCAGTCCAGCAACCGGCCGTTCTCGCCGAGGGCCTCGTACAGCAGCCCGATGTTGCTCAGCGAGATGGACTCCCCCTCGCGATCGCCGATCGATTGCGATATCTCCAGGCTACGCACCAGCGCTTCGAGCGCCCTCGCGTAGTCGCCGAGATCGGTGTAGAACAGGCCGATGTTGTTGAGCGAGATGCCGATGCCCGCCTTGTCGTTCAACGACTCCTTGATGCTCAGGCATTCGAGCTCGCTGTGGAGTGCCGCCACGACATCGCCGAGGCGGTAGGAGATCGTCGAGAGGTTCCCGGCGACGTACGCCACCAGGCGTCGGTTGTCCAGCTTGACGGCGATCTCCTGCACGCGGCCATACGTGGCGCGTGCCTCGGCGTAGTTGCCGAGCGCCTCGTTTGTGCTGCCGATCGCGAGTCGCGCGAAGGCTTCCTCTTCCTCGCATTCGGAGTTCGATGCGATGGCGTATGCATCGCGCGCGGCCTGAAGCGCTTCGTCGTAGCGGCCGAGCACACGCAGCGCGTTGCTGAGTGCCGTCAGCGCGCCCGAGTGTTCACGCACGAGATTGTGGGGTATGCTGATGGCGATGCTCGCGTGCTGCAGTTCGACGCTGCGATCAGGATCGCCGAACCACCGCTGAATGGTGCCGAGCAGCGAGAGCGTGCGCGCCTCGCCGCGCGGTTCCTTCAGGCGTTGAAAGATGGCCAGCGCCTCCTCGGCAGCCGATTGCGCGGCGGCGTATTCCCCCTCGACCCGGTCCACCGCGCCGCGTGCGAGCAGTCCGTATGCGCGGCCGGCGTCGTAGTCGATGCCGGTTGCGCGCGCGATCGCCTCGGCGCACAACGCGCGCGACTCCTCGGGGTTGCGATGCTTCAACTGCCACGCCCGCTCCGACAGCTCGTCGACCGCGATCCGTTCGGCGGCGATCCGTTCGGCGGCGATCCGTTCGGCGGCGATCCGTTCGGCGGCGATCCGTTCGGCGGCGATCCGCTCGGCGGCGATGCGTTCGGCGGCCGTGCGCGGGCTCCGAGCGGTTGCGGGTCGGCCGGCGTCGGTTTCATCGATGTTCGGCTGTGGGCGTCGGCTCATGATCGCGGAGCAGGTTGATGCGCATTTGCGGGGACTCGGCCATTCGGGGCAGGGATGTTCACGAATCGTTAACACGTCCGCTCTAGCTTGCGTCCGGATGTCGACGAGATGAACACGATGACCAGCAATATGGCAATCGCCCGCCGTTGATCCGACCCCATTTGCTCGATCGCGCGATGTGCTCGGATCCATCGTGATGCACGCATCGGGCAATGGGGCGTTCGCGGCGGCGTGCCGGGCGACTGCATGTCGAACGGCCGCCTATGTGGGGCGATGCGTAGGAGGGAAGACACCGCGGGGCGGATCACTATCGGCATATCTCGACGCGGGGAAATACGGGATCCACCCGCAGCGAGCGGCAGTGATCCGCTCGGGCGGACCTCGGCGCTCCGGACCGTTCCACGGGAGCGCGCCGGGGTCGGGGCAGGCCAGGCAATGATGTACACATCGGTTCGAGCACTCCGTATCAACGTCTGCACACTGCATACGCGTGAACCGATGTGTGTCCCTGCGATGCCGCGACATAGGCAATGGTGTCGCGGCATCGCCATTTTTTTACGCGCTCGTACCATCACACGCAGTTTCGTGTCCGGACGTTCGGCACCGCCCCGAATCCTCGTGCACGTCGGCTCGGCAGTGTCTCAGTGTGAGGGATGCGTCTTGTTCCGAGATGAACACCGCATCCGGAATCACAGGCCGCCGCTCTGCGGCGGGGGACACGGAAGAAGGCGCCGATCACTAGAGGTAGGCCGCCGCTCCGCGGCGGAGAGCCCGCGGCCCCGAGCGTCGATGACACGACCGATCTCCAGTCCGTTGTCGGCGACCGGGGGGCAAGCGCCGGAGCGCCTCTGCGGGTGCGGCCTCCTTCCATGCGGTCTCTGCGGGTGCGACGACTGCCGTCCATCCAGACTGAGACCATCGGCTCGGCCCGCGGAAATTGTCCCCGCACGAGCCGTATGTTGCCGTGATGCCGGTACACCCTTGCGCCTACAGACCGCCGTTCCTGTT
>CAZJYH010000032.1:1842-16645 GCA_964549365.1 uncultured Alphaproteobacteria bacterium | reverse complement strand
CCGTCCGGGGCCATGCGGTATTCCGATGGCGATCGGTTCCTGGAATGGAAGCTGATGTGTCGGGGGGACGTGTGGCTACACCGCAATGATACATCGCCGCGGCGACGTGTGCTTCTTCCCGCTTGCTTGATGGAAGTGGTGCTCCGGCGCTTCGCCGCATTTCTTTATGTGACCCCGCGCCGTTCATGAAAAAGCCCGGATGCAGATTCCGGGCTCTTCGTTGATTTGCACGTTGTCGCCGCCGCCTGGCCGCGATGATCGAACGCGGCCATGTCGAGATGGACGATCCTGCGGTGCATCATGATCGGTACGGCGCCCCACCGCACACCGCCGAGGTATCAATGCGGCATCGGCCGCATCGACAGGCGCCGCTTGGGCGACGATCACGCCGCGCCGTTCCGTGATTCGTCCCGTCCACCTGTGATCGATTCTGCGACATGTTTCGGCAACACAACCGGCCGCCGCATATTCTCCCGGCTCGCCGGCGTTACTCCTTCACGAACCGAGCGGCTGCAAGCAGGGCGCCGTTCGCCTCATAGACGCTGAGGATGTACATGCCCGGCGTCCGCGACGCGCATTCCCACATCGCCTGGCCGTTCCGGGCATCCATCTCGCCACGCGCGATCTCACGACCAAGCATGTCATGCACGATGAATCGCGCCGGGAAGCGATGCAGATCGCCGCGCCACGCGATGTGGAATTCATTGCGCACGGGGTTCGGCCAGATGGAGAGCCCGCCGCGCACGCCCGCAACGTCGATGTCGTGCACGCCGGCCGCGGTGGAATCACGCGGAATGTACGGACCACCTGCATGGAGCGTGGCATGACCGACATCATACCCCTGCAACGCATACAGGCACAACCAGTCGTTCCAGCCATCGCCCGTGACGTCGGGAATCGGGGAGTCGTCGTTGAAATGCTCGTCCCACGCGTATACATCGGGAGTATGATCGGGGCCGTCGATGCCGCCAAGCAGCCCCAATACGGAAAGTGGTCCGGTGTCGTCGGCGCCGAGGATGCCGAGCATTTCGAACTGCCTCAGGCTGTCGCCCATATACCCAAGCCGTACGGGGCTGTGGAACCCACGACGATGGTAGCGGACGTCGATATCGTCCAGCGCGAGCGATCGCGTTCGGATGCTCTTCCCCCGCTTCGAGAGGAACAGTCCGACGGTCGAGACGGTATCCTTCATGAGATAATTGACATCGGCGGCGATATCGAGCACACCATCACCGTCACAATCCAGAGCAACGTGCTCGACATCATCAACGCTGCGGTCGGGCCGCGACCAATTCCACGGTGAGCCCGGTCCGCCGAACCAGAACTCGAGCTTGCTCGGGCGGTCAGGATACTTCACCACCGCGCCGATGTCCGGGTACGCGTCCGCATCCCATCGCCCGATGACCATCGAGATGCCGTAGCCGCCGGTATCGGCGCCGTGGAGAATCACCGCGGGCGTATCGGCGGGGAACTCCGCCCCACCCTTGTAGATCCATATCTCCGGCCGCGTGTTCGCCGTCCGGTTGCGCATCGCGCTGTACACCAACAGCACCAGATCATCGGCACGATCACCGTCGAGATCGGCGGCGGCGATCTTTTCGATGACGAGCGCGGTCGCCGGTGTCGTGCGTCGCGGGTCCACGGTGATCGGCGCCGCCGTGTCGATGGTTCCCGCGGTCACGCGATACAGACGCACAACCTCGCTTACGACGGGGCGGGACTCCCAATCGGCCATCACACCGCCGATCACTCTTTGTCCGGCACCGCGGAAGTTGCCCGAAAGAAGATCGTTGCCGTCAAGATCCCTCAGAATCACCGCGGGCGTGGTCGGCAGCGCTCCGAGGCCGCCGTAGAAGATGTGCCAGTTCTTGCTGAACGCACCGGTGACGCTCACCGCGAATTCGTTGATGGAATCACCGTTGATATCCGGAATACCGGCAATGCCGGGCCGGAGGAGATTCCGCGGCGAACTGGTCATTTGCCACACCTTCCGCAGGGGCGGCTTTCCCTTCAGATCGCCGAGGACGGAATCGGCCGGCTGTGCGTGCAATGCCGCAACGACAAATGAAAGGATCAAGGTTGCGCATGTCAACCGGAAGCGGCTCCCGCAGCGGGGCTATATGACGAACATGACGACGTCGATTGTTGTGGACGGAACATCACGGGGGTCCAACGGGAAAGACCCGTACGTATGAATGGCGCCCGGCACGATCAGCAGGAAGAGTCCGATGCGGTTGTCGCGAGTCGACGATCCCGATCCGATCGGAGCAACCGCCCGATCGGAGCTACCACCGGAAGCGTGGCAACCGTTCCGTACCCCGGTGCGCACTGCGGGATCGCCACGCCGTCGCGGAGTTTGGCCGTGACGCGCAGTGAAGGGCTCCTCCCCTCGGTGGCCCCGGTTGTTCCGTGCCCGGAAACAGCCCACACCTGCGCCATTGATCTCGCACCGACCATGCCCTGCACTGGTCATGAAGACGCTCTTTTGCTCTCCCGGGCGAACATATGCCGCGCCGACGGCGGGCGCAATGGCAGGATAAATATTGGGACACGCACCGTTCAGGGGCGCGATCATGCGGCGGCACACAGCTTGCGGCGGTCAATTGCCCGACCCGCCCGCTATCGTTCCGCCCCCTCCTCGGCCGCGTCGGCAGGCACCGGGTCCTCCCCCATCTCGGCACGATAGGCGGCAACGTACTCCTCGCGAACGCGCCGTGCCTCGGCCTCGCGCTTCAGCCGCCGCAGCCCTTCGACGAGGATGCCGCACGCGGTCTCGCTGAGCGGATCGATCGCGGCCAGCCGCCGTGCGTGCTCCACGGCCTCGACGGCATCGCCGGAGCGCAGACGCTCGCGTGCGAGGAACTCCAGCGCCTCGGCATACGCGTCGCCGAGAGCGGCGCGTTCGAACTCCGTCCACTCCGCGAATCGATCCTGCGGCAGGAACTCCCCCGCGTACAGCGCGATCGCCTCGGTGTACCGCTCGGCCCGCTCACCGGCCGACGCCGCCCGACGCGCCGCCACGATCAGCTCCTTGAAGGCGAGGTAATCCACGTGGGCATCCTCGCCGAGATCCAGCATGTACGCGCCGTTGTCGTGACGCACCATGAGCCCCGTTCCGGCGCGCGCGCCGGTGAAGGCCTTGCGGAGATTCGAGACGGCCTTCATCACCACCATCTCGATCTGCTGCCCCTCGTGCTCGCCCCACAACCGATCGAAGATCTCGTCCACCGTCACCCAGGCTCGATGGCGCGCCACCAGCAGCTTGAACAGCTCGCGCGACCGTTTGCGCCCCCAGTCCGCGTCGGCAAGGGGGCGCCCGTTCACCTCCACACCGAAGCCGCCCAGCGTCCGCACACGGATGACGGGCTCCGCCGCGACCGACTCGGCCTCGCGCATGGCGGGGACGCGCTGCGCCTCGGTATTCGGCGCAGCCTCCGCCGGGGCATCGGCACGCACGGCCGGCGCGACGGGCTCGCCGCGCGGCATCGCGGCAAGCCGCGCGATGTCATCGTCCTGCAGACCGAAGCGCCGGGCATCGCGCTCGATCGCCGCATCCTGGTACCGGGCGATCATCTCGCGCACTCGCATCGCTCCATCCTCATGAAACGACCGGCTCAGCGCTTCCTCCGCGGCGCGCTCGTACTCCGGCAGCCGATCCGATCCCGAGGCGCGGGCCGCGGCGATCAGGTCGATCAGGATCTCGTGAAGTTGGCGCGGGACATCGTGCTCGCGTGCCTTCCCGAGCGCACGCTCCAGCACATCCAGCGCGGCGGCCGCATCGCCGCGCCGCAGTTCCAACAGGCCGCGCGCGTGCAAGACGGCCGCCTCCTCGCGGCGCAGCCCGAGATCGCGAACCAGCGCGAGCGAACGGTCCAGAAACGCCGCCGCCTCATCGTGCTCCCCCATCGTCGCATACAGCTCCGCGATGCCGAGGCATGTCTCGGACAGATCACGGGCGCTGCCGATCGCCTCGTTCAGGCGCAGCGCCTTCAAGTAGTGAAGCAGCGCCTCGCGCGGCCGCCCGAGCATCTCGTTCGCCTTGCCGAGTCCGGTGCGGGCGTACGCCTCGGCCGAACGGTCCACGACGGCGACCGCAAGCGCGAGGCTCCGTTCGAACGCATCGACGGCGCCGTGCGGATCGTCGATCGTGAGGGACAACATGCCGAGGTTGCCGAGGGCCACCGCCCGGCCGCGTCGCTCGCCGAGCCGCTCGAAGGCGTCCAGCGCCTGGTGGAGCGCCGCGTACGCGCGGGCGTAGTCGCCGATCTCGAGATATCGCGTGGCGATGTTACCGAGCCGCTCGGCGGTCTCCAGTTCGTCGCCGCTCTCGCGATGCATCGCCAGCGCCTCGAGGTCGTATCGCAGCGCTGCCGTCACATCCCCCGTCAGCGCCGCCGTCGCGCCGAGATTGCCGAGGGCCTGCGCCTCGATCTGCCGGTGATCCAACGCGCGCGCGCCGTCGCGGGCGGCGGCGAACAGATCGGCGGCCTCGCGGTAGCGGTTCAGAGGAATCGTCGCGATGCCGCGTACCAGAAGCGCGGTCAGAGCCTGTTCATCCCATCCGGACGCGCGCGCGATCCGCTCCGCCTCCTCGGCCTTCCGCAGCGCTTCGGCACCGAGGCCCGCCGCCAGATCGCAGGTCGCCAGCCCGGCGAGCGCTGTCGACGCCTCGCGCGGCTCCGCGGCCGCGCGCGCGTTCTCGAGCGCCTCGGTGAAGGCGGCAACGGCACGGCGCATGTCCCCCTGTCGGCGAGCGGCGCCGCCGATCACGTTCAAGGCCGATGCCGCGCCCGCCTGATCGTCCAGGTCGCGCAATCCGCGCAGCGCCTCCTCGGCCGCCTGCCCCGCGGCAGCGAAGCGGCGTCCGGCCAGCTCGCACCATGCCTCCAGCAATCGCGCGCGCAGCACCCCACGTGGATAACCGATCGCCTCCGAGCGCCCACGCAGCATCGAGGCGGCCATCAATGCAAGCTCCGGCCGATGCGTGCGCAGCCGCGCGGCCTCGGCATATGCCGCATCCAACGCCGCCGCCGTCGTGCGGGGCTCCGCAGCCGCCCGCCCTCTGCTCGATGCTCTGCTGTTGCTCCGGCTCATGTTCAATGGATGGTCAACGGGAAACGACAGGTTGCGCGCCGAACGTGACCGCATGGGAAACGGCCCCGGCATGGATGTTCAGCCGATGGTCAGCGCGGGGTGAGAGATTGCGGGGAACGAACGGCCGCCCCGCGGCGGCAACGACACTCATATCCACATGGTCCCCCGCCTCGCGCGGGAGCCGTGCATTGATGAAGAGAAAACGAGCCATGAAACACGTACTGATTATCGCGCTGATCGGCCTGATGGGCAGGACGATCGCCGACGCGCAATGGACACGCACGAACGGCCCACGAGGATCGCACGTTCTATCGCTCGCGGCCGAGGATGACGTCATCCTCGGCGTCAACGAGGGGGGCGTTGTGCGCTACCGACTCGGCGCGTGGGAGGAGATCTCCGGCAACCTGCTGCATTCGGTGATGCTCGCCGGCGGCACGGCCATCGGCATGCACCAGGGATCCTACTATCGCTCCACCGATCTGGGCGCCACGTGGAACCGCATGCAGGACGACGGCATGATCTTCCCGATCGGCCGACACTTTCACAAGATGCGCCAAGATACGCTCTTCCGTTCGGAGGACGGCGGCGGGACCTGGGCTCCACGAGGGCGCCTGCCGGTCGAGGCGGACCGCCCCGTACGGCTCGCCGATGCGTTGTACGTGCTCGGCGGCACGGCACGCGATACGCTGTTCCGCTCCGACGACGGCGGCATGATCTGGAGCGCCGTTCGCGGCGGCATGTTCCACGGGAGCGGCATCAACACCCGGCTGGCCGCCGCGCAGGGGGCTCTGTTCCAGCTTTGGGACAGCACAAACGTCGAGCGCAGCACCGACGGCGGCGAAACCTGGTCGGACTTCAGTGCCGGAATCGACAAGACCATCCGGGCGGCATGGCTCGTCGGCAACGACTCGGCAACCTGGGTCGGCACCGGCGACGCGGTGTACCGGCTGCACGGTGAACGCTGGGTTCGCACCGACGCGGAGCACACGTTCGGCCTGCCGGTCGTCACCACGGGCGGCCTCGTCTACGCCGGTTACTCCTCACCGATGATCCTGGCGAACGACTCGAACACGGAAGTTCCGTTCGACATGGGGCTGGCGCATCTCTCGGTCTTCGCGCTGGGGAGCGTCGGGGAAGTGGTGGTCGCGAGCACGGGGAACGCCGTGCACCGCACCACGAACGAAGGGGTGACGTGGGAGACGACGGCGGATACGTACATGGGGAGATTCGCAGCCAAGGACGGCGTGCTCTTCGGGCTGGGAGGCGCGCTGTACCGCTCGCTCGACAGCGGCGCCACGTGGACGCCGATCGCTCCGCTCGGCGGCGAACGCAACGAGGACTTCGCGGCGATCGACACATCGCGTGACGCGATCTTCGTGGGCCATGGATACGAGACGACCACCGCCACCGGTGCATCGTACTGGAACAACGGCGGCATCATCCGCTCCACCGACGGCGGCGCCACATGGCAGTCGATCAACAACGGGTTGCCGCGCCATGCGGAGGGGTACGCCCCGGTGAACTCGATCGTGACCGGCGAGGGCTGGGTGATCATCAACACCGCGGCCGGCCTGTTCCGCTCCACCGACGGCGGCGAGCGATGGGTTCCCGCATCGAACGGCATCCCGAACGACGGCACGCACAACGCGAGCCGCGTGCTCTACGCCACGCAGACGGCGGCCGTGGTTTTCAGCGGCGTGAAGTTCTACCGTTCCGTCGACGGCGGAGCCGGCTGGGCCGTCGTTGCCGACCCCATGCCGCGCGGCGAGGAGTCCTACGGCAACCCGGTGGGCGTCGACGGCGTGATCATACGCCAGACGATGACCGGATCGGAGGAAGGATACCGGGTGTACACGGATCTGTACGACGGCGAGGACTGGTACGACGCCACGGACTCGATGCCCTCGAACCAGTTGATCTTCGCGATGGTGCGCACCGGGCGCCACATGTACGGCGGCGCGTGGCACCGGGGCGTATGGCGCAACGACTTCAACGTCGCCTCGGTGGATGACGATGCGCACGAGGTGTCCGGAGGGATGTCGATCGCGCCGAACCCGGCATCGACCGGCCTGACGCTCGGCTTCGTGCTGCCGCGCCCGGCGGCCGTCAGGATCTCGATGGTGAACGTGATGGGGCAGGTGGTGTGCGATCTGTTCAACGGGACGATGACCGCCGGCGCACATCAGGAACGATACCCTCTCCCCTCGATGACGCCGGGGACCTACTTCCTTCGCCTGGAAGCCGGGGAACGCAGAAGCGTGCGGTCGGTGGTCATTCGGTAGTGGACGGTCGGAAGAGAGCGTGGAGCGAGTGGCGAGCAGCTTCGCGTCCTTTGCGTCTTTGCGGTGAGTTCTTGTGGGACGGTGGACGATGGTGACGGCCGGCGGAAGGCGGGACATTGCGTTCCGCCTTTCGCCGTTTTCGTTCCTCTTCCTCCACCCGCCCTCAGACCTGTTCCTCGGTCCGCTCCTCGCAGAGCCAGCGGATCATGTGCGGGTACGGCGGCACGCCCAGCTCGGCGGCACGAGCCCCCTCGGCCGTCATCCCCAGCCATTGCAGCGTCGGCACACCGAACGTGCGCCCGGAGCTGAAGTTCTCGATCAACGACGCCGAGCCCCCCTTGTATCCCTCGGGATGGAAGAGCACGGCGGGCTCAAGCCCAAGGTGGAGCAGCGCCGCCCACGACCACGCGATCGCCATCAGCTCCTCGCCGGCGTCGTTCCCGGCATGCATGAACAGCTCCGCCCGGCGGCTCGGCGGCACCACCGCCAGATGCCCGGCCTCGTGCAGCAGGTCGCCCGGATGCGCAAGCTTCTCCTCATCGACAACCAGACCGCCATCGCGCACGAGGATGCCCGGAAGGAATGTCTCCTGCTCGATCGGCTCGGCCAGCACCGGGATGCCGATCGAGACGAGGAACGCAGCGATACGCTTCGTCAGCTCCGATGCGAATGTTGGTGTGGGCATGAGGGCAAATGCTGAATGAACAAATGCTGAATGTGAAACCGTGTCGGCGTGGGGACAGATGCGAAGGCGTTATGGGGTATGAGTGATGGGTGACTCGCTACCCGCATCTCGCCACTCTTCACGAGTGTCCAGCGTCGTCCGACGGAACTCACCGCAGAGGACGCGGAGGAACGCAGAGAAACACACATCGCACACTGCCGCTCGCTCCCCACCTAACCAACCGGCGCAAGCGCGTCGAGCATGACGTCCAGCGGGAAGCGGCGCCCCACGAACGCGTCGGCGATGGCCGCCCGCGCGATCGCCGGAGTGCGCAGGTCCGCGTCCGGGATCGCGGCTGTCTCCTCGGACGTATACCAGCGGACGTCCAGGATCTCGCTGCCGTCCACACGCTCGGAGCCGCCGAGAAGTTCGGCCACGAAGTTGAAGCGCACGCAATGATAGCCGTGCTGGCTGATGTATCGAAGCACGCGGGTCATGCCGATCACGCGCACGTGGTAGCCCGTCTCCTCCAGCACCTCGCGCACCGCGGCGTCGACGAGCGGCTCCCCCGGCTCCACGCGCCCGCCGGGGAGACCCCACTGCCCGCGGCTCGTGGGCTTCCCCTCCTGCACCAGCAGTATGCGTCCCTGATGGATGATCGCGGCGCTGACGACAACGGTTGCTTGCATGGGTGTTGCAGATCTCCCTCAGACTTCCTCGAAGTTCCGATACTCCCCGATCCGCCTGCCGGTGTGGCGCTCGATCCAGTCGGTGAGCGCCATCAGCGGCGGCTTCGGCCTCAGCTTGCGCGGATCGAACGCGGCGGCCCACTCGGCGGATCGCTCCACGCGGTCGCGCATCACGGCAGGATGCCCGCCGGTGTATCGCCGCAGCTCGTGCGCCGACGCGTAGTCGAACTCGGGCTCCGACGACAGGTTCGCCGCGATCCACTCGTCGTCGTGCCAGAACCGATGCGCCGCGCGCTGCTTGCGCGCCTGCACGATCGGGTCCTTCACCCAACCGTAGTGGAAGACGCGCGCCTCGGTCTGTCGCGCGCGCAGCCGTACGGTCTCGCCGCCGCGTCGGGAGCGGAAGCCCTGCGCATCCCCCCACGATATCACGTTCCCGGTGTTCCGCACCGCGCGGATCTCGCGCCGGTACCACTGCCGCCCCGCACCGACGTAGTCATAACTGCCGTAGAAGTGCAGGTAGCGAAACAACAGCGCCTCGACGCGCGGGTCGGCCTCGGCGGCGAGAAGCTCGCGACGGATCAGCTCGTAGTCGGCCTCGTGCAGCACCTCGTCCGCCTGCAGGTAGATGCACCAGTCGCCGCGCGTCCGCTCCAGCGCGATGTCCGTCTGCTGTGCGTAGACGCGCCCGCCGCGGCGCAGCTCGTCGTCCCACACGGTCTCGACCGTCACGATCCTGTCGTCGCCGATCCCGCGCACGAGCTCCAACGTCTCGTCGTCCGAGCGGCCGACGGCCACCACCACCTCATCGCAGAGCGGCAACAGCGAACGCAGCGACTCCACGAGCGGGAAGTCGTAGAGGACGGCGTTGCGAACGAAGGTGAAGCCGGAGACGATCAACGGTTGTGACGAGAATCTGATGGGAGGGATGTCCTGGGACGATCAATGCAGCGCCGTACCACACCGGGCCGCTCTCAGCCCGGGTTCGCGGCGGTCTGCCCCTCCATGTGCAGGGCCATCTGTTCGGCCACCTGCAGAGCGGCGGAGGTCATGATGTCCAGGTTCCCCGCGTACTTCGGCAGGTAGTGCCCGGCCCCCTCCACCTCCAGGAAACACGTGGTCTTCAGCCCCTCGATTGTCCCGTGTCCGGGCATCGTGGCCGTGACGTCGTCGAACACGGGCTCCTTGACGAGACGATAGCCGGGGACGTAGCGGGCAACGCGCTCGACGACGTCGTGGATCGACGCTGCCACGCGCTCGCGGTCCGCGCGATCGCTCAGCGTGTAGACGGTGTCGCGCATGATCAGGGGCGGCTCCGCCGGATTGAGGATGATGATCGCCTTGCCGCGCGCCGCGCCGCCGATCTGCTCGATGCCCCGCGACGTGGTCTCGGTGAACTCATCGATGTTCGCGCGCGTGCCGGGCCCGGCGGACTTGCTGGCGATCGACGCGACGATCTCGCCGTAGTGCACGGTCGCCACGCGGCTCACCGCCCAGACGATCGGGATCGTGGCCTGCCCGCCGCAGGTCACCATGTTCACGTTCTCCGCGTCGAGATGCCCATCGAGGTTCGCCACCGGCACCACGTACGGGCCGATGGCGGCCGGCGTCATGTCGATCACGCGCTTGCCGTGCTGCTTCAACAGCGCGGCGTTGTGCAGGTGGGCCTTGGCGGAGGTGGCGTCGAACACGATCTCGATCTCCGGGAAAAGCGGATGCGCGATCAGCCCCTCCACCCCCTCGTGCGTGGTGGCCACGCCCATGTTCGCCGCGCGCCGAAGCCCGTCCGACGCAGGGTCGATGCCGACCAGAACGCCCATCTGGAGCTGCGTGGAGGTGCGCAGGATTTTCACCATCAGATCGGTGCCGATGTTGCCGGAGCCGATGATCGCAACGGTATGCTTCATGCTGAGTGCCTGTGTTCCTTGTCTCTGTGCTCTCTGTTCAAATCTTGTCGACGGCGGGCAATCGCTGCTCGGAATGGCCGTGCATCCTGTGGATGCGCGCGGTCACTCGAAGCGCGCCGAGACGGCGGCCATGCGGCCGATGTTGACGCTCACGTGATCGCCCGCGGCCACCGGGCTCACCGGCCCGAGCGCACCGGAGAGGATCACCTGCCCGGTGTTCAACTGCGTGCCGAGTTCGCCGAGCTTGTTCGCCAGCCAGACGACGGCGTTGACGGGGCTCCCCAGGCACGCGGCGCCGGCGCCGGTTGCCACCACCTCGCCGTTCTTGCGGAGCGTCATGCCGATCGCGCGCAGGTCGATATCGCGCAGCTTCGCCGGCTGTGAGCCGAGCACGAACATACCGCTCGAAGCGTTGTCGGCGATGGTGTCCTGGATCTTGAACTTCCAGTCGCGGATGCGGGAGTCCACCACCTCGATCGCCGGGATCACGCACTCGGTGGCGGCGATCACCTGCGCGGCGGTGATGCCGGGGCCCACCAGGCACTTCTTCAGCACGAAGGCGATCTCCCCCTCCACACGCGGCTGCAGCAGCTTCGAGATGTCGGCAGTGCCACCGTCGGGAACGGCCATGTCGTCGAGCAGCCCGCCGAAGTCCGGCTCACTCACGCCCAGCCAGTTCTGCACCGCGGTGCTGGTGATGCCGATCTTCCGGCCGATCAGCCGCGCCTTCCAACCATAGAGCCCCTGCTCGTTCATCCGGCGATCCAGGTTGATGCGCTGGATCGCGTAGGCGTCGGCGAGCGTGATCTCCGGGTTGCTCTCGGTGAGCGCCGTAGCGGGCACGCCGCTGAACTGGGCGTTCCACAACCGATCGGCGAGAAGTTGATGCAGCGACATTGATGCCCGGGTAAAAAGTTTGGAGTGCAGGGTTTCGGTATTCCCCTCGTACGCGCGGCGCGATGACAGCGGGCTACCCCACGTACGCGATCGCTTTCATCTCGATCAACAGGTTCGGATGCGGCAACTGATGCACCGCGCAGGTCGTGCGCGCGGGCCCGGAGGCGGCATCGAAGTACTCGTTGTAGACCGCGTTCATGCCGGGATAATCCTTCATGTCCACCAGCATCACGTACATGTCCACGATCTGCTCCAGCCCCGCGCCGGCGGCGGCGAGGATCGCACGGATGTTCTCGATCACCGCGCGCGTCTGCTCGGCGATGTCGAGCAGGACCGACCCGTCCGGGGCGATCGTCACGCCCGCGTGGGTGTTGTCCGCGCGACGTGAGGAGACGCCGGAGACGAAGATGAGATCGCCGGCACGGCGCGCGTGCGGGTAGTTCGCCAGGGCGCCGGCGCGATCGTCGAGGATGTATGCGGTAGAGGGCATGAGCGTCTTTGTTGGTTGCGTTGCAACGATACGCGAAGATAGAATATCCGTCCGCACGCCGACTCGACGCTCGAGGCATTGACCGTCGGGAACATGCATGAAGACGCGCACGGTGTTCGCCGGAGTGGTCATGCGAACGGAAGAATACCGCGGTCAGGCATCGCCCTTCATTCTCCACCGTTCGCGCGTGCGTTCGAATCGGGAGGCCCGTTCGCCGATCTTCGCGATCTCCTTTGGATAGAATGAGAGCACCGCATCGCACAGCTGGAGCATCCAGGCCCTGCGCGAGTATCCGGGATTCACCGATATGACGTTGGCGTCCGCGATCTGAATCTGTCCCCATCCCAACGCGCCGATCCTCAGGCAATCCCATCCGAGGAACTCCACCGGCACGAACTGGACGTGGGACACTGTGGCCTTCACACCATCGACAATGTAGTGGATCATCATCACGGCGAAGAAATTGCGATCGTCCTCGTAGAACTGCGCAAGACGGTTCACCGAGGTGACGTTCGGCCTGCTGAACTCCGTTCCGATGCGATGAGTTTTCACGTCCACCGCATAGGTGAGATCGTCACGGTCTCTGAACTCGAGATCGGCCATCGCTCTCCTCGTGAAAGCGGAGGAGTACTGGACGTAGTGCTCGCCGAGAAGCCCATCGAACGCGGCGCCGACGATATTTTCAATCGCGTCGGCCGCGGCACGTGGGCTCTGCGCCGTATTTCTCGAAAGGAAATCCGGGCTGTTGTTGACGAGGTCGCGAATTCCATCCTGCAGGGCGATGTGCTCGTTCGTATGGAACAGTCGGCTGATCACGAGATGTTCTCAAACAGTGCCCCTTGCCCTACGGGCTCCGGTGCCGAATTCACAGCGGAGCGCATTTGCAGCGCCGCCGTGTTGCGTTCCCAGAAATACCCACCGGCATATCCCTGGATGGAGGGGTCCGATGCGGCGAGTTCCAGCCGACGCAGCGCCAACAGACAGTATTCCTCCTCGCATTCGATCCCGACAAACCGGCGCCCCAGTTTGCGTGCCACCACCGACGTTGTCCCGGAGCCGAGGAAGGGGTCGAGGACGACGTCGCCGGGGCTCGTGCTCGCGAGCAGGAGTTTGGCGATCAATTTTTCAGGCTTCTGCGTGGGATGGTCCGTGTTCTCGGGCATGGACCAGAACGGCACGGAAATATCGTTCCAGATATTCGACGGGCTGGTAACCCGAAACGCGCCCTCGTCGGTTTCCTCCCAGTCCTTCGGCTTGCCGGACATATCCCGGTACGGCGCGATCACACGGCGCTTCTGCTTGACGGCATCGACGTTGAAAAAATATTCATCCGACACCGTACAGAACCATATGTCCTCGGAGCAGTTCTTCCAGTTTCGTAGCGCTCCGCGTCCTTTCTCGCGCTCCCAGGTAATCCGGTTCCTCACATAGAAGTAGTCCTCGAGCACGCGCTGCACGATTCCCGACGAACGCCACTCGCTGCACACATAGACGGTGGCGGAATCTTTCAACGCCGGCAGCGCCGCCTCGATCCACGCGCGCATCCACGATTCGTATGTCGGCGCGGAGCGTTCCTTGAACGTCGTCCCATTGTACGACTTCGTCAGGTTGTACGGGGGGTCCGCCACGACGAGATCGACGCTCCGCCGTGGAAGCAGGGGAAGCGCCGCAAGGCAATCACCGTGAATCGTCCCGCCGACGACATCGTCACCACCGCGCAGCCGGCCGGCGTCGATCAACCCAGGGCGCAGGCGAGCGATATCATCGGCGCATAACTCCAGCGTCCGGTTTCGTGGTGCTCTGGTCTTTCCTGTCGCCATTGCATGCTCTACTCGTTTCGGCTGAAAGGCACCGAACGCCTCACAGCTTGATGCACACGTTCTTCAACTCGGTGTAGAACTCCACCGAGTGTGCGCCCCCCTCGCGCCCCACGCCGCTCAGCTTCACGCCGCCGAACGGCGTGCGCAGATCGCGCAGGAACCAGGTGTTCACCCAGACCATGCCGCACTCCATGCGGGCGGCAACACGATGCGCGCGCGTCAGGTTCGTTGTCCAGACGGCGGCGCAGAGGCCGTAGACCGAGTCGTTCGCCATCGCGATCGCCTCCTCCTCGGTGTCGAACGGCTGCACGTGGCAGACCGGCCCGAAGATCTCCTCGCGCACGCAGCGGGCGCTCTCGCTCAGCCCCGTCCAGATCGTCGGCTCCACGTACGCCCCTTCGGCGTATTCCGGACCGAGATCGGGGACGCCGCCGCCGGTCACCACCGTGGCCCCTTCCTCGACCGCCAATCGATAATAGCCGAGCACCTTCTCGCGATGGCCGCGCGATATCAGCGGCCCCATCCCGGTCGCCATGTCGGTCGGGTCGCCGAGCTTCAACGCGCGAGCCCCCTCGGCGAGCGCCGCCACGAAGCGGTCGAAGATCGAGCGCTCCACGTAGACGCGTTCGGAGCAGAGACAGACCTGTCCGCAGTTGGAGAAGACGGAGCGGACGGTGCCGGCGACGGCGGCGTCGAAGTCCGCGTCGGCGAAGATCACCGCCGGGTTCTTGCCGCCGAGCTCGAACGAGAGATGTTTCACCGAGTCGGCGGCGGCGCGCATGATGGCCCCCCCGGTACGGCTCTCGCCGGTGAAGGTGATGGCCGCGATCCCCGGGTGTTGCGTGAGCGCCTCGCCGGCGGAATCCGGACCGAAGCCGTGTACCACGTTGTAGACGCCGGGGGGGACGCCGACCTCGTTCATAACCTCGGCCAGCAGCGTCGCGGTGCCTGGCGTCTCCT
>CAZJYH010000032.1:0-1832 GCA_964549365.1 uncultured Alphaproteobacteria bacterium | reverse complement strand
CTTCACCACCACGGTGTTGCCGCAGGCAAGCGCCGGGGCCACCTTCCAGGTCATCAGCAGCAGCGGCAGATTCCACGGGCATATCACCGCCACCACGCCCACCGGCGAGCGGAGCGCGTAGTTCAACGCGCCGGCGCCGTCGGCGGTATCCATCGGGAAACATTCGGTGGGGAGATTGCGGACGAGATTGGCGAAGATGCGGAAGTTCGCGGCGCCGCGCGGGATGTCCACGTTGCAGGCCCACGAGACGGGCTTGCCGGTGTCGGCCACCTCGGCGGCGAGGAACTCGTCGAAGCGCTCCATGATCCTGTCGGCCACGCGCGCCAGAAGGTCGCATCGATCGTTGACCGACATCCGTCCCCACGGCCCATCGAGCGCACTGCGCGCGGCGGCGACGGCGCGGTCGACATCCTCGGCGCGCCCTTCGCTCACCTCGGCAACGAGTCGGCCGTCAACGGGGCTCGTGTCGGCGAAGGTGCGGCCGTCGGCGGCGTCGACGAACGCGCCGTCGATGAACAGACGGTAGCGCCGCGGAGCGGCCTCATCGGCGGTCGACTCGGGATTCGCCGCGGGAATCGTCTCGGGTGCTTCGGGCTGGGACATGCTGGTTCGCGCGTTCGGACGAAAGGATGAACAGGGTAACGCCGCCTCCGGATTCCCCGCGAAGCAAGCGGTGGAAGTTACGTTCCGCCCGCACGCTTCTGCAAACCCCGCGCGGTGCGCCCGATTCGAAGCGGACTCCGAGCCACGGCCGGGCGGTACGGGCCCAAAGAGTACGACGCACTATATTGGCAACCTATGGACAGCACGTTTTCATGGAAACTGAGTCACTTCGCCCTCGACAGCATCACATCGACCATGGTCGGGCTGGGCTTGAAGGTGCTGAGCGCGCTGCTCGTTACGGCGCTGGGCATATTGGTGATACGGGTGCTGCAGTCGGTGGTGCGCAGGACGGTGCACGGCACGGTTCGCGACGTCACCGTCCGGATGTACGTGGAGAACACGTCGCGCGTGGTGCTGTGGGTACTGTTGCTGATCACGGTGCTCGGCGTGTTCGGCATCCAGACCACGGCATTGGCGGCGGTGCTCGGCGCGGCGGGCCTGGCGATCGGCCTGGCGCTGCAGGGGGCGCTCTCGAACGTGGCGGCCGGATTCATGCTGCTCGTGTTCCGCCCGTTCCGTGCCGGCGACATGGTGGATGTCGGCGGCGTCAGCGGGCGCGTGGTGGAGCTCGGGATCTTCTCGACGATCATCGACGCGCCCGACAACGTGCGCGCCTTCGTGCCGAACGGGGCGATCTTCGCCGGCGTGATCAAGAATCGGAGCGCCAACGGATACCTCCGCGTGGACGTCAAGGTGACGGTCGAGGCGGGCGCCGATCTCCCCAAGGTATTGGAATTGTTGAACGCCGCCATGCTGAGCAACGAGCTGGTGCTTGCCACCCCGCCACCGGACGTGCAGATTCTGGAGGATCCCGCGGCCGGCATCACGATCGCGATGCGCCCGTATGCGCGCGTGGAGCATCTCGATCGCGTCCGCACGACGCTGAGCCGAACCGTCCGCGAGGAGCTTCGCGCGGCCGGCATCCCGTTCGTCCGCTGAGCTCCGGTCCTGCGCGCATGAACGAGACCGCCGTCCCGGAAGTGAGACCGCCGTGCCGGAAGTGAGACCGCCGTGCCGGAAGTGAGACCGCCGTGCCGGAAGTGAGACCGCCGTCCCGGAAGTGAGACCGCCGTGCCGGAAGTGAGACCGCCGTGCCGGAAGTGAGACCGCCGTCCCGGAAGTGAGACCGCCGTCCCGGAAGTGAGACCGCCGTCCCGGAAGTGAGACCG
>CAZJYH010000031.1:9320-16801 GCA_964549365.1 uncultured Alphaproteobacteria bacterium | reverse complement strand
AGTTGATGGGTGTCGTGCCGGAGTTGATGGGTGTTGCGCCGGAGTTGATGGGTGTCGTGCCGGAGTTGATGGGTGTTGCGCCGGAGTTGATGGGTGTCGTGCCGGAGTTGATGGGTGTTGCGCCGGAGTTGATGGGTGTTGCGCCGGAGTTGATGGGTGTTGTGCCGGAGCTGATGAGTGTTGTGCCGGAGTTGACTCCGGCACCGGTCTGCTCCGGGTCGCGGAGTCAACTCCGCGACAACGCGAATGGGTACATCGTTCTCGACAAAACTCGCGGGATGTCATCCGCGTGGTACATCCCGATTCAACCGGGGCGCATGCGGGATCCACCCGGCCGGCAGCATGGATTTGCTTCGCAGCTCTTCGAGTCCCGCCTTCGCCCCGATGTGATCGGGATGCAGGCACGGGAATGACAACCTCTCTGCTTCTGGACTCCCCGTTGTGCGTTCCTCCCCTTCGGCAAAGGGGAGGTCAGGAGGGGTTCGCTGCTCGGCTCTCACGCTCCGGGACTTCCACCATGTGAACTTCCCGCTCCCCCGATGTACTCATCGGGGCCAACCCCCTCTTGGCAAGAGGGGGAGAAGAATCTCCGTGGTGCCCAAGTAGTTAGTTGCCTATCGCTATCCTGTCCAAACCGAGGCACTCCCCTCCATGACCGTCGCGCCTTGAAGCCGTCTCAGTTTCCGACCGCCGACGGGGTGATAACAACTTTCAGAACGCCGACCAAAGCTGCATATTGGGCGCGCCGCTTGTTGCCGGCGCGCCCTTTTCGCAGGTGCGCATCGCCCACGGGAACAGTGGGGATACCTACACGTCACAATCCTTCATCGAGGCACGAATGAACGAGACATCACCGATCAGGCCGATGGAGTTCGGCGAGTTATTTGGTACGGCGATGACGCTCACGCGTCGCACGCTTTCAAACGCCGGGGTGCTGGTGTTCGCGGTGCAGATACTGGTGGTGCTCGCCGTGGCGGTCCTCTTCCGGGATGTCGTGGAACTGATCGGCTCGATGCTGCAGAACCCGGAGTTCCAGAACCGTTCGGAGTCGAGCGATCTGGCGGCCCGCCAGATGCTCGACTTCATTCTGCTCTACTTCAAGTTCATTCCGGTGATCTTCGTTGCCAGCATTCTCAACATTCTGTTGGTCGTCGCCTGCATCAAGGCGAGCTGGATGGCGCTGAACGAGGAGGAGATCAGAATCGGCGATCTCATCAAGCGTTCGTTCACGAAGCATTTCTGGTACATCATCGCGCAGAACTTCCTCGTGGGGTTGATCGCCGGCGCGGGCATGATGGCCGCCAGCCTGCTGGGGACGCTGCTCGGCGTGGTCACGATGGGGATCGGGACGGTGATCGTGATGCTTGCCATCTACGGCGCGTATATCTACTTCACCGTCTGCATCATGTTGGCGCCGCACGAGATCGTGATCCGCGATCGCGGGCCGTGGAAGAGCCTCCGCGCAAGCTATGAGCTGGTGAAGCCGCGCTGGTGGCAGGCGTTCGGGGTCACGGTCGTGTTCTCCGTTGCGGTCGGTGTGGTTGTGGCGGTGGCGGCGGTGCCGGCCGTCATGTCGCTGCTCCCCGTGCTCTCGGAGTTCAATCAGTTCAAGGGCGATTCCAATCCGGATCCGCGCGTCGTGGGCGAAGTGCTGCAGCATGTGGCGGACAGCTTCCCGATGTGGGTGTTCGCGGTCTTCGCGATCATCAGCGCCCTCTCCACGCTGGCGTGGTCCAACCTTCGCACGGCCTTGTTCGTCGACCTGCGCGCGCGGCGTGAGCTCGACGGCAATGTGCTCGACGACGCCGACGGCCTGGAGATGGTCTGAGCCCGACCTCCCCCTCCGATTCGTGGATGTTGCAATGATCGGGACGTTGCGTCGTTCCTTCAGTCGCGCCCGTGCCGTCCCTGCCGGGCAATCGATGCCGGCGCCGCCTGCGCTTCGAATCGGGGAGCCCTGGCCCAGTAATGTTTTCAGGAGGAAGCAGTGATGATGAATCGTTTGACCATGCGCATGAAGATCGCCGCCGTCGCGGTGGGCCTGATCGCCGTCACGGGCGCCCCGGCCGGCGCACAGCCGTGCAACGCCAACATGGCGGAGTGCTCGCCGGTGATGAAACAGATGGCCGCCGAACTCGGGCAGGCCGCCACGTCGTACTGGACGCCGAAGCTCAACGAGTACAAGGTGCGTATCGATGCGATGCTCTCCTCGGCGGACCTCGAGACGCTGAACCGCCTGCGCGTTCGTTGGGCCGTGCTCGTGGATGAACATATGCGGGCCTGGAGCGCCAAGGCGAACGTTGCGTCCGCGACGACGCGCGAGCGCAACGGCGCGCGGGTGGAGATGCGCGTCGAAGGAAAGCCCAGGATGGCCGATGCGATGGATATCTTCGCCGCCGCCAAGGAGATCGCGGCGCGGTACCGCAGCGGGCTGGATCGGATGAATAAGAGTGTGCTCGACGACGTCGCCGCATTTGTCGGCACCGTCTCCGAGCGCGCCGACCAGTTCGCCCAGGCGAACAAGGACGCGATCGCGGCCGACAAGGAGGCGCACGACGTGTTGGAAGGGCGGAAGAGCTGGAGCGAGATCGCCGCGTATCTCCGCTCCGACAAGGGGCGCAACGACATCTCCATGGTCTATGCCTTCGCCGTCGAACCGATCGTCCTGCTCTACAACGGCGCCGATCTGGTCACGCTCTTCAACCAGGCCTCGCCGTTCCCGAAGCCGATCGTCGGCCTGGAGCTTCCCGATGCCGGCATGCTCAAGCAGAACTTCCCGAATCCTGCAAGCTCCACCACGCGGATCGTCTACACGACGACTGAGCCCGCCACCGACATCGTGTTCCGCGTGTTCAACAGTCGTGGCGACCAGATAACGCTGGTGGATCAGGGCCCGATGGCGGCGGGCGAGCACGCCGTGGAGCTCGACGTCTCGAGGATGCCCAGCGGCTCGTATCTGTACCACCTGACGGTGCAGACCGCGAAGGGGCCGCGCGTCTATTCGAAGACGATGCAGGTTGTGCACTGAGGCCCGGGCCTTGCGCACGGATTGACGACCGACACGATTCGCACACCGGCCGATTCGGCCCTGCCGCCCCGGCGCGTTACATCCGCGTCGGGGCGGTTTCCGTTCGGCAACTATATACTTGAGGGGACCAGGTGACGCCAACGCGGCACGTGGGCAGTGATGTAGCATCGACCGACAATGTCCCTGCTTCCGGATTCCCCGTTGTGGGTTCCTCCCCTTTTGTAAAGGGGAGGTCAGGAGGGGTTCTGTTGGTGGCAGTACATCACCGGGTGCTGTTGCTGGGAAGCGCATTGCAGTGTAAAGAATGCCCTGCGACAGAATAACCGGGTTGTCATCCCCGCGTAGGCGGGGATCCACGGCGGTGCAACCCAGATTCCCGCTATCGCCCCGACTGAAGTCGGGATGTGAACACGAGAATGACACAACGGTGTCGGTGCACCGGGAGAATCAGGATCGGAGACCTGTGGCTGTCCGTGGCATTAGCGACCGGTGCGCCTCTCAATAAGTATATTGCTGCCTTCGGTCATGGACGGAACACTCTCCCCGCGCGCAATGCCGGCGGCGTGCCCATGCCGCGAAATCGTATCGTTGAGCCGCTGCGTTTGGCACAATTATCAGCTCGCGGCATTCGTAAATTCCCGCCATGCACAAGCTCGCCCTTCGGTTCGGATCCCGCCGATTGCTCCTCCCCACGGCCTTCCTCATGGTTGTGGGGTTCGTCACCGCGTTCACGTGGAAGGACGAGAACGAGTACTACTTCAAGGTCAATAAGAATCTCGAATTGTTCGGCGCGGTCTATCGCGAGGTGTCGCAGAGCTACGTGGACCGCATCGAGCCGGACACGTTCGTCACGGCCGGCCTCGACGCGATGCTGAGGACGCTCGATCCGTACACCGTCTATCAGCGCGGCGACGCAAGCGATGTGGACCTGTTGACCACCGGCTCCTACGGCGGGATCGGCATCACCGTCGGCATGCGCGGTGGTGGGGTGACCGTGATCGACGTGATCGATGGATACTCGGCGCAGCAGGAGGGGGTGCGCATCGGCGATCGCCTGCAGGCAATCAACGGCGTGGATGTTCGGCGCGGTTCGATCGAGTCGTTGCGCGAGCTGACGCGCGGCACCACCGGAACCTCGCTGACGGTGACGGTGATGCGCGAGGGGGCCGCCAAGCCGATCACGTTTCGGCTCATGCGCGAGAACGTGAAGCTGCGCAGCGTGGCGTTCGCCAAGATGTTGCCCGACGGTGTCGGCTACATCCGATTGGAACGATTCAGCGCCGCGGCCGGCGACGAGGTGCGCACCGCGCTGGGGGATCTGCGCAAGGCCGGGGGGCTGCAGGGATTGATCCTCGATCTGCGCGACAATCCCGGCGGGCTCCTCGATGCCGCGGTGGATGTTGCCTCCAACTTCGTTCCGCCCGGCAGCGTGATCGTCTCCACGCGCGGGCGCGACACCGCAGAGAATCGTGTCTACCGATCGAAGGAGCCGCCGATCGCGTTGGACCTGCCGCTCGTGGTGCTCATCAACGGCAACTCCGCATCGGCCGCCGAGATCGTCGCCGGCGCCGTGCAGGATCTCGACGCCGGCGTGATCATGGGAACACAGAGCTACGGGAAGGGGCTGGTGCAGACGGTGCGCAGGCTACCGTACGATGCATCGTTGAAGATCACCACCGCACGATATTACACGCCGCTTGGGCGCAGCATCCAGAAGGTGGAGTATGGGCATGCGTCGAGCGATGCAGGAGCCAGGTCGAGCGTCGGGTTCCGCACCGCGCACGGGCGCGTGATGCGCGAGCACGGCGGCATCACGCCGGACACGGTGGCCGCCGAGGTGAGTCTTCCCGGTCTGTTGGCCCAGTTGCGTGATGCGTCGATCTTTTTCAAGTTTGCCACGCGATACGCTGCCTCGATGCAGCGATTGCCGGCGAACTTCGCGGTCTCCGACGATCTGCTCGGCCGGTTTCAGGAGTTTGCCCTGGCGGCCGAACAGCTTGCGCTCATCGACTCCTCATCGGCCGGCACGGCTGATCGGCTTCGTGCCGCCGCGGTCCGCGAGGGACTGAGCGCGGATGTGCTCGCGCGGCTCGACGCCGTGCGCGACGCGTTGACCGCCGAGCGCCGACGATTCCTGGCCCAGCACGGCGAGCTTGTTCGCACTGAGCTGTACAACGAGATCCTCGCGCGGTTCCAGGGGCAGCGCGAACGGCGCAACGCTCAGGTTGAGACCGACGCGCAGGTGCGCGGCGCCCTGGCGTTGCTGCATACCGGGCGCGCGGCGTATACCCGGCTGTTGAGCATGAAGTAGGCCCTGCGCCTCGTAACCCGTCCGTGACGCGCACGGGCCGTTGATCCCGTGGCGAGGGCCGCGTCCCGGGTGGATGTCGTACTCCGTGCGGGTGCCGTTGCGGCCCGCCGCGGAGGGATACTCCGTTCCGGGGACGTAGATTCGTGACGGCGGGATAAACCCCGTCGAACAATGGACGTCTGGTGACCTGTGCATCGGCGTTCCGGACATAACGCTCGGGCATCCTTCGAATTCTTCAATCAGCGCGAACATGAACCTTGTACGTTACATCACTGGTGCCGGCCTCGTCTGCCTTCTGTTCCTGTCGGCGGCGGTCTCAACGGGGCACGCACAGACCGACACGACGAAGAAGTCGGCCAACGACACGCTCAACTCCGCTCTGATCAACGAGTTCCCCCGGGATTTCGACGTCACGTTCAAGACGGTGCGCGCCGCGCTGGAGACCGCGGGCTACGTGGTCAACTACAGCAGCAAGAAATACAAGCGCATCGAGACGGACTTCCGTCAGCTTGCGAGCGAGGAGAACTTCAACGAGGTGATGGACAAGTACGGCGACGTCCCGTACATGCGCTCGCCGGGTTGGACGATCGGCCGCGCGAAGCTGTTCCTGACGCTGGATCCGTTGGATACCAGCCGCACGGAGGTGAAGGTGCTCGCCCAGTTGAGCGGATACGAGGATCGCTTCACGAACACCTGGCACTACTGGAAGTCCAACGGGAAGCTGGAGGAGGAGGCGATGGACGTGATCGTGTCCGCCATGGAATTGCTCGATAAGAAGTAGCCGGCTGCACAAATCTCCCTCGTCGACATCGCTTGCCGCGGTCCAACGGCGAGCGGATGTTTCCCCGGAAATCACAGCGGGAGCGGTTGGTAGGAATCCCGGCCGCTCCCTGTCGCATCTGCCCCTTCCCCCGAACCGGGCCACCGAACCGCTGTGCCGCCGATGCTCATCGCGGCCCGATGTCCGGCACCGTGCCGACCGACTGTCATGTTGAAAGCGATCTCATCGATTTATGCCCACTGATCCATGCTTATGAAAACGCTCGCGTCATCGTTGCTTGTGGTTCTGCTTCTCACGGCGGCAGCCGTCGCCCAGCCCCAGATCTCCTACATCATTCCCGATATCGGCGCGGCCGGGATGAACACCTACGTGGAGTTCATCGCGCCGACCGGCGCCGGCGGGTCCTTCGGCCCGGTGGGGTTGTTCTCGAACGATCCGGCGGGGACCGACATCCGCATCGCTCCGGCCAACCCTGCCGATTCGGCGCGCATCGTAGTGGGGCCCGTCGTCGTGAGCTGGGGAGGGCGGCTTGCATCCACCCAGGTCTTCGTGAAGCCGGGGGCGAGCAACGGCATCGTCACGCTTCGGCTGACCACGGCCGCCGGCTCCGCGACCGCGGACTTCGAGATCGTCACGCCGCAGACGCTCGGCGTGGCCGGGACGTTGAGCGGCGGAGGGGCCATCGGCAGCGGTGGGCAGCTGGGAAGGCGCTCCAGGCGCGGCGCGATGATCGTGGACAAACTGATCTTCAACGGCGGCAGCTACACCGTCGACCTCAGCGATCCGGACGCCTCCACCCCGGGCAACCAGGGGTATCTCCCGATGATCATCATCTCCAAGGGAACCGTTGCCCTGACGAGCGGAGCCTCGCTCAGCGCAAACGGCGGCTCGCCGACCGGCGGTCCCGGCGGCGGAGGAGGAGGAGGCGGCTACTGCGACGCCGTGCTCTTCTTCGGCTCGGCAGGGAGCGGGACGAACGGCGGCGACGGCTATACCGGAGGTGGTGCCGGTGGGCACAACGAGAGCGGCAACAACTCGCGGCAATCGGTCGGCAATGGGTCCGGCGCGGCGGGCGCGACATTGAACGGGACGGGCCCCGGTCGTGCCGCCGATTGCAGCTCCTATGAAAGCGCCGGCGGCGGCACGGGGCATCCGTTCGGTGCCAGCGGCGCCGGCGCCTGCATCCCGACGCCGCAGGCCTACGGCGGCGGCTCGGCGGCCGATCAGAAGACCGGCGGCGGCGGCGGCGGGTACGGTGGCAACGGCGCCAACGGGACCGGCAGCAACTCCAAGGCGAACGCCGGGCTCGCGCACGGCAACGCACAGGGCGTCCCGGTGGCGGGGGGTCCGACCGACCGCGT
>CAZJYH010000031.1:0-9310 GCA_964549365.1 uncultured Alphaproteobacteria bacterium | reverse complement strand
GGCTCCGGCGGCGCCAGCGGCAATCCCCAGCAGAGCCCGCCGAAGTGCTCCGGTGAAGGGGGGGGCGGCGGCGGTGCGCTGGTGCTCTATTCGCATTCCATCTTCAACAACAGCGCGCTTCCGATTCAGGCGAAGGGGGGCTCGGGGAACGGTGGCAGCGGCACTACGTGCGGCGGCGGAGCGGGCTCCGGCGGCTACATCGCGATCGGAGCGAAGGTCCCCACCGGCACAGGTGGCGTGATCGACGTCACCGGCGGTGTGGCCAACAACTCCGGCGGCAACGGCGGCAACGGCCGCGCCCGCTACGACGGCTACACCGTCAGCACCCCGACGGCCAACGGCGCGGCCAGCACGTACATCGGGCCCACCATGGACACGATGCCCGCCACGGTGCAGACCCGCACGCTCACGGTCTCCGGCACCAAGGGGCCGGACAACATCACCGTCTGGGTGCGCCCCGAGGGGGGGACCTGGGCACAGCTTCCGGCGCCGACCGTGACCGGGCGCACGTGGACGCTGCAGTACACGGCGCCGCGCAGCGGCTACTACTGCTTCGTGGCGATGCAGACCGTGAGCAGCCCGTCGACGGCCAACTACCTGAACGAGCCGCCGTTCGTGATGTCGCAGACGGCGGCCAACATCGTGCGGGTGGACCTGATCCCCCTGATCAACGTGGACCGGACCGACATCACCGGGCGCGACGTGAACTGCAACGAGACCGTGCTCGACTCGGTGAAGATCTGGAACAGCGGCGATGATACGCTGCGCGTGGGAGCCACGTTCAGGTCCGGTGTGGATTTCCAGGTGGTCTCGCCGGCCGGCCCGTTCAAAATCGCGCCGCGCCCCGGCGACACGGTGCAGTGGCTCGTGTTCCGTTTCCGTCCGGCCTCGGCCGGCGGCAAGGTGGACACGTTGATCCTGACGAACAACGATCCGCGCCCCGGCAAGAATCCGACCCGCGTGATCGTGCGCGGCCGCAAGGCGAACATCGCCCCCGCGCTCGACAAGATCCTGCTGGACTTCGGCGATGTCTGCAAGGACTCGCTCTCGAGCGTGCTGACGGCGCGCATGGCGAACAACGGCGACGCCGGCATCACGATCAAGTCCATCACGCGGCTCGGTACGGGGCCGGCGGTCTTCACGATCACGGCGCCGCTT
This sequence comes from uncultured Alphaproteobacteria bacterium, assembly GCA_964549365.1. Classification (GTDB taxonomy): domain Bacteria; phylum Bacteroidota; class Ignavibacteria; order OLB7; family OLB7; genus JAFDZV01. The sequence continues at coordinate 8,152 of CAZJYH010000031.1, read as the reverse complement.
CCGGCAAGCCTTCCGCTCGCGATCGCCCCGGCCGCCAACGCGCCGATCAGCGCCACGTTCCGACCGACCGCGTCGGGAGCGTTCGCCGACTCGTTCCGGATCGTCACCGGCCCGTGCGACAGCCCGTTCGTGCTGGTGATGCGCGGCCGCGGCGCGGGCGTATCGGTATCGTTCAACCCGAACCCCGTGGACTTCGGGAACGTGCAGATGAACGTGGCGGCGCAGGTGCCCCTGACGATCACGAACACGGGGAACGTCTCGTTCACGATCGCCTCGGTCTTCTTCAGCGGCGCGAACTTCTCCGCGACCGGCACCACCGGGTTCACCGGCACGACGGTCGCCGCCGGAGCGAACGCGACGGGGAACGTTCAGGTGACGGTGAACAAGAACGGCGCGTTCACCGGCCGGCTCTGCTTCGTGCTCAACGGGCTCTGCACGGATACGGTCTGTGTGGATCTGCAGGGGACCGGCACCTCATCGCTCTTGATCCTGCCGAGCAACACGCTGGCGTTCGAGGCGGACTCGTGCGTGAGCGCGCCGGGCCCGCAGACGAAGACGTTCACGCTCTACAACCGCGGCACCGCGCCGGTCTCCATCGATGCCGTGGCGAAGACCAATCCCGCGGTGACGGTGACGCCGAAACCGGCGCTGCCGGAGAACCTTGCCGCGGGCGACTCCGTGGTCTTCACGGTGACGTGGACGCCGAACGGCACCGGCACCGACAAGATCACGATCACCACCGGCTCGCTCGACCCCACGCAGCGTTCGCTCGTGGTGGACGTGACGCTGCGCAACGAGATCTCGAAGGTGGAGGCCCTGGCCACGGGCGGCGCACAGCTGCCGGCGCTCATCGACATGGGGACGGTGCTCGACTGCAGCGGCTCGGCGACCTACAACCTGATCATCCGCAACGGCGGCACGCTCGCCGAATCGCTGACCGGCGGATTCGTTGGAGGGACGGCGTTCAGCATCAGCCCCGGCGCGCCGCTGGCCGTGCCGCGCGGAGCGGACCAGGCCGTGACGATCACGTTCAGCACAACCGTCTCCGGCACCTACAACGACACGCTGGTGCTGCGCGGCGCGAACTGCAACACGGAGATCCGTATTCCGGTGACGGCCCTGCGCACCGGCCTGAGCTACACGCCCGCCGGCATCGCGTTCGGCAATGCGAACGTGGGCGTTGCCAGAAGCGGAACCGCCACGCTTACCAACACGAGCACCACGCCGAACAACGTGAAGCTGCGCGTGAAGGACGTCACGATCGTTCCGGCCGTGGGCTCACCGTTCAGCATCGTGCCGCCGGTGACGTTGCCCACGCTGCTTGCGCCGGGTGAGGCCATGACCGTGGACGTGTCGTTCACGCCGACGGCGCAGGTTCCCTACAACGCCCAGATCTGCTGGCACATCGATTCGCCGTGCGATACCACGATCTGCGCCCCGCTCACCGGCGCGGGCGTGCAATCCAGCGTTCTGGTCCGCACGGGGAGTCTGAACTTCGGCACGCAGTATATCTGTCAGGACGATTCGCTCGCCTTCTGGATCATCAACTCGAGCGTGACGCTGCCGCTCAGCGTGGACAGCATGCGGATCGTCGGCGCCGACGCCTCGGCGTTCGTTCTGGTGAGGCCGACGGCGTGGCCGATCGCCGTCGCGGTGCAGGATTCCATCGAGTCGCTGGTGCGATTCGTGCCTGCGCTGGCATCGGGCGACGGCCTGCGCCAGGCGACGCTGGAGATCTACACGAGCGATCCGGCGCAGCCGATCGTGCGCGTGAATCTGATCGGCGAGCGCCGGCATCAATCGCTGGCGACGCCCACGCAGCTGCAGTTCGGGCTGGTGGAGGTGGGGACGTCGACGACGCAGACGTTGACGCTCGAGAACAGAACGGCGGTGCCGATGCGCATCACGCAGCTGCGGCTTCCCGCTCCGTTCACCATCGACTCGCCGGCGCTGCCGGTGGTGATCGGTCCGTTCGATTCGGTGAAGGTTGTGGTGCGCTTCACGCCGATCGACACCAACGCCGTGGCCGCTACGCTGACCGCGGTGCAGGACGTTCCGTGCGCTGACTCCACGCTGATCCCGTTGGACGGCCGCGGCAAGGTGACGCCGGTCGGGCTGGCGGAGATCGAGATCCAGAACACGCTGAGCGGCAAGCCGGGGATGCGCGTCGCGATCCCGTTGATCCTTCGCCGCGCGCAGGCGTTGAGCGCGTCGGGGGCCACCACGTTCCGCGCCACGCTGCGGTTCAACAAGACGCTGCTTCTGCCGATCGGCGTACGGGCCAAGGGGCAGCCGTTCGCCCGCTCAACGGCCGCTTCCGGAACTCTGCTTTCGTGGCCGGTGGATGGGAACGACCGCCTGGCGCTCATCGAGATCAAGAACGATCCGGTGCCGGACGCGGCGCCCGACACGCTCGGGTTCCTCGACGTCGAGGTGATGCTCGGCGACACCACCGTCACGCCGATCACGGTGGACACGATCTACTGGACCGACGGTCAGGTGAACGCGCTGGCGACGAGCGGCCTGTTCACGCTGGACGGCTATTGCACGGTGGGGGGGGATCGCCTGCTCAAGATCGGCACCGGCTTCGGCATCAAGACCGTTGCGCCGAATCCGTTCAATCCGAGCACGGAGATCATCTTCGAGACGGTGGAGGCCGGCCCGACATCGCTCGTCATCCACGACAATCTCGGGCGCGTGGTGGCCACGCTCATCGACCGTGAATCGCTTGCCCCGCAAGCCCATGCGCGCACCTGGGACGCCCGGGCGTTCCCGTCGGGGGTCTACTTCGTGGTGCTGACAACGCCACATGCGAGAAGTATCTATGAGCTAGTGCTTGCGAAATAGGGGGCGATTCGGGATCTTCGCCGGACCCCCCGGCTCGACGGCATCCAGCGCGATGCCGGTCGACGCACCGGCAATCGCCGGGCCCTCCTTTTTTCATCGTACTTCGCAACACCTCTATGCGAGAGTTGAACGCCCTACTCGCCAGGCTCTGCTTCGCGATAGTGCTCATGTTCTCTCTTGTCGCTACCCTGGCGGCACAGGATGAGAACATGACACCCGAAGAGCGTCTGGCCAAGCAGCGGTTGCGCCCACGCATCGGCCTCTTCGGCAATGTTGGGGCCAATCTGCACACCGGAAATTTTATCGGTCCGGCACCGTGCTGCATGTCGCTCGACACCGCGGCGTTCGCCGGCGGCTACGGGATCGGATTCGGCGGCGGCCTGTTGTTCGAGTACCCATTCACCCCGACGCTGAAGCTGATCGTCCGCGCCGGGTACTATGTGATGGGCGCGACGCAGACCGACCAGGTGACGATATCTCCGCAGGTTGTTCTGACGGACAACACCACGGCGCCGGCAATCGACGAGTACAGCTTCAAGACCACGCTCGCGCTCGGCGGGGGTGAGATCTCGATCGGGTGGAAGCCGACCGAGAGCGTGCCGCTCACGGTGCGCCTGGGCCCGGAAGTCGGCTCGTTCCTGACGAAGGAGTTCACGCAGAAGGAGCAGTTGATCGCACCGTCGACGGCGGTGTTCAAGAACGAGCAGAGCAAGGTTCGCAACGAGTTCACCGGCACGATTCCGAACGTCGGCCTTCGCGTTGCCGCGAACGTCGGCATCGATTACGAGCTGCCGTTGAACCGTGAGGAGACCCTTCTGCTGGTGCCGGAGGCGACGTTCTCCTACGGGTTCACGCGAGTGTCGAGCGACCTCAACTGGAACGCGCACCGCCTGTTCGGGGGGCTCGCGTTGAAGTACTCCTTCCGCGTGCCGGAGCCACCGCCCCCCCCACCGCCGCCGCCACCGCCCCCCCCACCGCCGCCGAACCCCGTGCTCGCGGCCGACCTGACGACGACCGGGCTCGGCAACGACAACGTGGAGCGTCCGGTGCTGCAGGTGAAGGTGGAGGAGTTCGTGAACGATCAGACGCGTTCGCTTCTGAACTACGTCTTCTTCGATCACAACTCGGCCGACATCCCGAGCCGCTACGTGCGCTACGGCAACGATGCGCCGCAGCGTTTCACCTACGAGCAGCTGCGCAACAAGGGAACGCTCGACGTCTACTACCAGATTCTCAATCTGATGGGAACCCGTCTGCTGGAGAACCCGGGCGCGACGTTGACGGTGACGGGCACCAACTCCGGCAAGGATGAGGAGGCCGGGAACTCGAACCTTTCGCGCCAGCGGGCCGAGAACGTGAAGGCGTATCTAGTCGAGAACTGGGGCATCGATCCGAAGCGGGTGCAGGTGGTCGCGCGCAACATGCCGGCGGTCCCCTCCAACCCGAACGACCCGGACGGCATCCAGGAGAACCGGCGCGTGGAGTTGACCTCGAACGTACCCGAGGTGCTGCGGCCGGTTGCCACGAACGACACGATCCGTACGGTCGATCCGCCGAGCCTTCGTCTGAAGCCGACCTATACCGCCGAGGCGGGCGTCCAGAGCTGGCGCGCGACGGTGAGCCAGGACGGCAAGAGGCTGAAGGAGTTCAGCGGCAGCGGCGAGATTCCGGCCAAGCTGGACTGGAACATCTCCGGCACGCCGGAGGCCCTTCCGCTCGGACGCGGGCCGATGGTGGCATCGCTGGAGGTGACCGATACCCGCGGCAAGAGTGTCTCGGCCAAGTCCGAACTGCAGGTCTCGCAGCTCACCGTGCAGAAGAAGCGCCAGGAGAAGAAGGGGGATGTGGTCTACGAGCACTACAACCTGATCACCTTCGAGTTCGACCGCGCGTCGCTTTCGCCGGCGAACACGAAGATCGCCAACACGATCAAGGGGCGCATCAAGCCGGACTCGAAGGTCTCCATCGTTGGATACACCGACCGTCTCGGCGAAGAGCAGCACAACCTGGAGCTCTCCCGCGATCGCGCGTTGAACACGGCGAAGCTGCTCGGAGTGCCCCCCGAGAGCGCGCGCGGCGACGGCGAGAACACGACGCTGTTCGACAACGATCTCCCCGAGGGACGGTTCTACTCCCGTACGGTGGATATCAACATCGAGAACCCGGTCGACAACCAGTAAGGCTCGATCGGTTCACGCTGAATATGGCGAGAGCGGCTCCGGACGTCCGGGGTCGCTCTCGTTTGTTTTGGAGAGGCTGACTTCGACGCGTTCCCGACAGGTCGGGATCTTCGACAGGGCGTTCCCGGGCAAGAAACAACCAGGGTCTTCGCGAGGAGGAGCGAAGCGACGACGTGGCGATCTCGCCGGGCGCGCAGTGCAATGCGGAGAGGTTGCCACGCTCCCTTCGGTCGCTCGCAACGACCCAGGTTCTGTCGCCTCTCACCGCAGCGCCAGGGCCATCTCGATGATCTCGCGGGGGATGTCGTCGTGGTTGGCGGCGGGGTCGAGCGCCTCGGCCAGCGTGCCGCGATTGGGGGGCGTGCCCACGTTGAACGCGCCGAAGAACCCGCTCCCCTCACCCGCCAGCATGGACTTCACCATCTGGTAGCCGAGCCAGTTGGCGCGCAACACGTCGGTGATCGAGGCCTGGCCGCCTCGCTGGAAGTAGCCCATGTCCACGGTGCGGATTTCGTGCCGGCTGTTGCGGCGTTCCAGTTCATGCCCCAGGATGGTGCGGATCTCCTCCAGCGACTTCTGGTACGCCTCGCTCACGATGATGCGTGTGTCGCGCTCGCGCGCCTCGATCATGTCCACGATCTCATCGAAGTCCACGGTCTCGCCGGGGCGTATCACGTACTCGGCGCCGCTGGCGATGCCGGCGTAGAACGGGAGAAAGGCGGAGTTGCGTCCCATCGACCCGATAACGTACACGCGCCGGTGCGCCGATGCGGTGTCGCGGATCCACTCCATCATCTCCACGCTGCGGAGGATCGCCGAATAGAACCCGAGCGCGGTGCCGAAGGTGTTCGCGACGTCGTTGTCGATCGAGGCGGCGGTGAAGAGGATCGGGCGTGGGTTGCCCGATGCCTGCAGCATGGCGTCCAGATCGTGCGCCGCGTGGAGGCTCCCGTTCCCGCCGCAGGCGATCAGGGCATCGAACCCATCCTCCAGGAAGTTGCGCGCCACGTTCTCGCGCAGATCGCCGTTGGTACGCATCTCCGGCATCCTGAGCGTGCCGAGGATCGTGCCGCCGAGCTTGTTGATGCCGGCGGTGTCCAACGCGTGAATCCGACGGTAGCTGCGCTGAATCAGCCCGCGCCAGCCGTCCAGGATGCCCCACACCTCCACGTCGGGCTGCAGGTTGATCAACGACCGTGTGACCGATCGAACGAACGCGTTCATTCCGGGGCAATCGCCCCCGCCTGTAAGGATTCCGACTTTCATGGCTGCGAAGTTAACTGTGCACGTGGCGCGAGCGTAGCAATCGTTGAAAAAGTACGGTGGCCGGGGCGACGATCGCAACCTGATCCGGATGATTCTTGGAATTGCGTCGGCGATATCGCCGCCTCGTACGCGTGCGCGTATCCTTTTCGACCGCTCGTCCGTCTTTGTCGTGTCTGGGTCAACTTTGAACCGTTGAAGGAATCCGAATGGAGCTTGCAGCTGAACTGAACAAGGAGGTGCGCGGCGCATGGCACCGTTTCATTCATCGCACGGCCGACGTCCGAGCCGATCTGTATCGCTACTGCCGCTCGCTGACCGGCTCGGCATGGGATGCCGAGGATCTCGTGCAGGACACGCTGCTCCGATCCTTTGCGAAGCTGGGGGAGGTGCATCACCCGATCGCGAACACCAGAGCCTACCTGTTTCGCATCGCGAGCAATCTGTGGATCGATCGAATGCGCCGAACCGAGGCCGAGATCCCCGCGCCGCCGATTGCCGTGGATGATGCGGGCCGTGGCGCCGAGGTGCGCGACGCCGCGCGCGAGCTGATGCATCGGCTGCCGCCGCGCGAGCGAGCGGCCGTGGTGTTGAAGGACGTGTTCGATTTCACGCTCGAGGAGATCGCTACCATGCTCTCGGTGACGACCGGCGCCGTCAAGAGCGCGCTGCATCGAGGACGCGGGAAGCTGGAGGAGGCCGGCGCGCACGTCGAGGCCGGATCCATTCCGCCCCCCTCGCACGCCGGCGAGGCGCTGCTCGATCGATTCGTGGAGGCGTTCAACGCGCGCGACATCGACGGGCTCACCGCGCTGTTGCGCGCCGATGCGTCCGCCGAGGTGATCGGGATGGTGGAGGAGCACGGCGCCGAGGCCATCCGCAACGGGTCGCTGCGCCACACCATGTTCGGCGAGGATGGGGACTCCGTGGCCGAGCGGCGCGATTACGCCGGCGAGCCGGTGGTCGTTCTCTGGTACATCGCGGAGACCGACGGCGGCGTGTCGGGAGACGGAACGCCCGCGCGCGTGGTCCGCGATGTGCTCCGCTTCGAGGAGATCGACGGGGCGATCGCCCGTTTTCGATACTACTACTTCTGTCCGGAGACGCTGGCCGAGGTGGTGGGCGCCCTTGGGCTGCCGTTGGCCGACAACGGATACAGCTACATGCCCGCGACCGGCGGCGCGTGATGATCGTCGGCGTTGTGCGAACGTGTGTCGGGACGGGCGTTGTGCGCCGTGCCGTACGGGCTTTGAACACGAGCGGCGAACGCCCAACTTTGCAGACCCTCCCTCGGCATCCTTCTTCAACTCAAGGAGAGCGGTCATGTTTTGTCGATGCTTCCTGGTGGCGGCGCTTGTGTTCGCCGTAATCGTTCCGTTCGCGCGCGCGCAGGAGCCGGACTGGCGGTTCGGCTTCGAGTACATCGAGTTCGATCCGCCGTTCGCAACCGAGGCGCAGCACGACACACTCCTTGCGCGACTCGCGTGGGTGACCGCGTCGCAGCGGGTGCCGGGGGGAATCAACGTGAACGGCATTGCCGGCGGATGGAACGGGATGCAGTCGGGCGCCGCATCGCCGGTCTCCTTCGTGCAGTCCGATGCCTGGGTGCGGCGCATTCAGCGCGGCGGTTTCTCGCTGGTGTTCAACCTGCAGATGAATGCCCCATGGGCTTCCGCCGACAACCGCGGCTGTATCGACGGACCCGGGGCGGAGGATTGCGCACCCGATTCGGCGCACGAGGCCGCATGGTTCAATTACATCAAGGCCCTGGTGGAGCGCTACGACGGTGACGGCGTGGAGGACATGCCCGGGTTGACGGTGCCGGTGCGCTTCTACGTGATGCACCAGGAGGTCTACTACAA
>CAZJYH010000030.1:411-16893 GCA_964549365.1 uncultured Alphaproteobacteria bacterium | reverse complement strand
AACCTGTACATGCCGGCCGGTGGAAGCGCTCTCCCTACCTCGGCCGAGACGGTCGCCAGGAGACAGCATTATGTGGTGCAGGACGGCAAGACGGTCTTCAAGTCCGCCGTGCCGGGGATGCAGGAGGCGGCCGAGTGCATCATGAAGCGCAACCATCTCACCGCCGACGACATCCGATGGCTGGTGCCGCATCAGGCGAACATGCGGATCATCTCCGCGACCGCCGAGCGGATGGGCCTTTCGATGGAGAAGGTGATGGTGAACATCGACAAGTACGGCAACACGACCTCCGGCACGCTTCCGATCTGCCTGAGCGAGTGGTGGGAAAGCGGACAGCTTGCCAAGGGGGACGGCCTGGTGCTGGTGACCTTCGGCGCCGGCTATACCTACGGCGGCTCCTACGTGAAGTGGGCGATGTAGACGAAGGGAAGAGGAGAGAGACAAGAACGTCGGAAGGCGGAACGCAGAAGTCGGAAATTGCATCGAGAAGGACGGTCATCGCAGGCGCACGTCCTCAGCGTGCGCCATGCTTCAGCGTGCGCCATGCTTCAGCGTGCGCCATGCTCCGGACCCCGGATCGCGGGCTCGATTCATCCCGACACCGGATGAGTGAGGCCAATGGGCTTCACGCAATAATCAATCGGCATACAGCTTCAAGCTCAACGAATAAATGACAGCGTTTGTATTCCCGGGACAGGGCTCGCAGTTCGTCGGCATGGGCCGCGACGCATACATCGAGAACAGCACGATGCGCGACATTCTCGATCGAGCGAACGACGTGCTCGGCTACGAGCTCACCGGCATCATGTTCGAGGGGCCCGACGACGAGCTGCGGCAGACGGTGAATGCGCAGCCGGCGCTCTTCGTGCACAGTTACGCGCTCTACCAGATGCTGACGCAGCCGGCGCCGGCGATGGCCGCAGGGCATTCGCTCGGCGAGTACACCGCCCTGACGGTCGCGAACGTGCTCGCGTTCGACGATGCGCTGCGTCTGGTGCAGATCCGCGCGCGCGCGATGCAGGAGGCCGGGACGATCGCCGCCGGGACGATGGCCGCGATCGTCGGGCTGGACGACGAGGCGATCGGCGCGATCTGCCGCGTTGTTGCCGACGAGGTGGGCATCGTGCAGTCGGCGAACTACAATTCCCCGGGGCAGGTGGTGGTCAGCGGCACGCCCGAGGCGGTGGCCGCCGTGATGACGCGCGCGAAGGAGGCGGGAGCGAAGCTGGCCAGGCAGTTGAACGTATCGGGGGCCTTTCACTCCCCGCTGATGGAACCCGCGCGGCAACAGCTCGCCGAGGCGCTGGGGGAGGCGACCCTTCACGACGCGGACTTCCCGGTCTATGTAAACATTACCGGGGAGCCTCTGACGAACGCCGAGGAGATCCGTGGCGCGCTGCTTCGGCAGTTGACCGCCCCGGTGCAGTGGACCCGGACGATTCAGCGCATGGTGGCGGACGGGGCAACGAGCTTCGTCGAGGTCGGCCCCGGCAACGTGCTGCAGGGGCTCATCAAGCGGATCGCGCCGTCATCGCTGCAACGCGGCGTGTCGGACCTCGTCTCTGTGACCGCGTTCAACGAGGCGAACGGAGCGGACTCCGCCGCGGCCCTGACGGCGTGAGCGTGGACTTCCAATCATATTCAACCGACGCATGAGCAACGAAGCGGAATCAACCGAACACCGAAACATTGAGAGCGGCCGACTCGCAGGACGCGTGGCGATCGTGACGGGGGGAGCGCGCGGGATCGGGCGGGCTATCGTGGAGCGATTTGTCGCCGACGGTGCGCGTGTGGCGTTCACATACAACTCGTCGCCGGAGGCCGCCGCCGCGATCGTCGAGGAGCTCGGCGCCGAGCGCGTGATGGCCGTTCAATGCGACGTGACCGACGGCGAGCAGATTGCCGGGCTGGCCGAAAAGGTTCTGACGACTTGGGGGAAAATCCATATATTGGTCAACAATGCGGGTATTACCAAGGATACCCTGGTGATGCGCATGAGCCAGCAGGACTTCGAGGATGTGCTTCGCACGAATCTCACCTCGGCGTTTCTGGCGACGAAGGCGGTGCTTCGTCCGATGATGGGCGAGCGCTGGGGACGCATCATCAACATTGCCTCAGTGGTGGGTCTGGTCGGGAACCCCGGGCAGGCCAACTACGTTGCCTCCAAGGCCGGGTTGATCGGCATGACCAAATCGGTTGCTCAGGAGGTTGCCTCGCGCAACATTCTGGTCAACTGCATTGCCCCCGGCTTCATTCAAAGCGACATGACCGCAAAGCTGAACGACAGCCAGCAGACGCAGTTGCTCAACCTGATCCCACTGAAGCGCATCGGCCAGGGAGCCGACATCGCCGCCATGGCGTCCTTTCTCGCCGGCGACGATGCCTCCTACATCACCGGTCAGGTGTTCGCCGTCGACGGCGGCATGACCATGATCTGAGCGAGGCCGGGCGAAGCCCCGCATTCTCCTTCGCATTGCAATAACCGTTACTTCATACCTAACAGAACTCTTACACGGAGAGACACAATGGCAGACGTCGAAGCCAAAGTCAAGGAAATCATCGTCAATAAGCTTGGTGTCGAGGAGTCGCAGATCACCGCGACGGCATCGTTCATCAACGACCTCGGCGCCGACTCGCTCGATACGGTGGAGCTGATCATGGAATTCGAAAAGTCGTTCAACGTTACGATCGACGATGCGGATGCCGAGAAGATCCAGACCGTCGGCGATGCGGTGACGTACTTGCAGGCAAAGACCGCGGCATAGGCCGCGCGCGCCGTCCTCGCGCCGCGGCGGTGCGCCTTTGCGGCACACCCGGCGCGAACACTGTTCAGGCTTTCGGATCTCCTTCGGCTTCGTGCCGCCTTCGGCGGCACCGCCTTCTTCTCCCCAGTACATTATCCAAGGCTCTGCACGGCAGTTTGTTGACGGCCGCGATAGAGAGAGTATCGCCCGGTCTTCGGCCAATGATTGGCGTCAGACCGGGCATTCTTTCTAGCGCGGGCGATCCGCTCATCGAAGTATCCGCGACGCGAATGCGGTATCCGACTTAACATTTCCGATATCTCATGGAGAAATACACAGGCCGCAGGGTGGTGATCACCGGAATGGGAGCCGTGACGCCGATCGGCAATACATGCCCGGAATTCTGGGACGCCATGCTCGAGGGGAGGAGCGGTGCCGATTACATCACCCGCTTCGACGCATCGGATTACGATACCAAGTTCGCCTGCGAAGTGAAGAACTTCGATCCGGTTGCGCTGCTCGATCGCAAGACCGCCAATCGCACCGATCTGTTCACGCAGTTCGCCCTGGTGGCCACCGCCGAGGCGATGCGCGATGCCGGCCTCGACGCCGACTCGGTGAACGCCGAGCGCTCCGGCGTGATCTTCGGTTCCGGCATCGGCGGCATGTGGACCTACCAGCATCAGCAGACGACACTCTTCGAGACCGGTGGGCCGCATCGCATCAGTCCCTTCTTCATCCCGATGCTCATCTCGAACATCGCGGCCGGCATGATCTCCATGCGCTACAACCTGAAGGGGCCGAACTACGCAACCACCTCCGCATGCGCCACAAGCGCCCACGCCATCACCGATGCCTTCATCCTGATCCAGCGCGGCAACGCCGACATGATGGTGACCGGCGGCTCGGAGGCGGTGGTGACGCCGATGTCGATCGGTGGATTCAACGCCATGCGCGCACTCTCGACACGCAACGAGTCGCCGAAGACCGCCAGCTGTCCGTTCGATGTGAACCGCGACGGCTTCGTGCTGGGCGAGGGGGCGGGTGCGCTGGTGCTCGAATCGCTGGAGCATGCGCAGGCACGTGGTGCCCGCGTCTATGCCGAGCTGGTGGGCGTGGGGATGACGGCCGATGCCTATCACATGACCGCTCCGGCGCCTGGAGGAGAGGGGGCGCATCGCGCCATGAAGATTGCTCTGGTCGATGCCGGGCTCGAGCCGTCGTCGGTGGACTACATCAACACGCACGGCACCTCGACGCCGCTCGGCGATCTGGCCGAGGTGCAGGCGATCAAGCATCTGTTCGGCGACCACGCCTACAAGCTGTTGATCAGCGCCACGAAGTCCATGACCGGACACCTGCTCGGTGCCGCGGGCGCCGTCGAGGCGATCGCCACCATCATGGCGCTGGTCAACGACACGGTCCCCCCCACGATCAACAACGTGACGCCCGACCCTGAGGTGGACATCGACTTCGTTCCGAACGCTCCGCGAAAGGCGCCGGTGAATGTCGCGATCACGAACGCGTTCGGTTTCGGCGGGCAAAACGCGTCGATCGTCTTCCGAAAATTCGCGTAAGTTGTGCCTGGTTGTCGAGCGCATCGAGATCGAACCGATCTTCCACGCCGACGATCGTTGCGTTCTACTTCTCGAACACGGCGGGTCGTCCGCCTATCGCGGCATGCTCTTGAGCGCGCTCGCTGCGTGATGATAACCCTCGATGCGTCACGCGCCGACTTCGCTTATGCAGGGATGATGCCGACAAGCGAGCGGAAATTCGTTGGCAGCCCGTCTGCCGCCGATCGCGCCGTGTGTAACCTGCCCGCCTTTGCGCCGTGCCCCCCCCGGAGCGACGCGTGACCCGGGCGTCACTCATGTCGCGTGTGATGATCCGTCAACTTGTCAACAAGCTCTTCGGCCGTACGGCCGCGCGCGTTGCGACTGTTGAGTCCGTCTTCGCGCCCTACCCCGATCGCCGGCAGTTCGTCAATCACGGTCTGATCTCCTCCAAGGCGCAGCAGATACTGGAAGAGGTCGTCGGGTATCGAATCGGCAACATCGCGTACTTCGAGCAGGCACTCGTGCACCGCAGCTATCTGCAGGTGGCCGAGCATGCCACCGTTGCCAGCAACGAACGGCTGGAGTTCCTCGGCGATTCCATCCTCAACATGCTGATCGGCGAGTTTCTGTTCCACCGCTACACCGACATCCAGGAAGGGGAGCTCACGAAACTGCGCAGCCGGTTGGTCAATCGTAAGGCCCTCACGCTCTGCGCGCGGATGGTGCGGCTCGAGGAGATCGTCCTGCTGAACTCCTCGGCCGAGCAGTCGCTGGTGCAGGGGAACGACTCGCTGCTCGCCGATGCGTTCGAGGCGATCATCGCCGCCATCTATCTCGACACCGACGGCAATCTGATCCCCGTGAAGGAGTTCCTCGCGCGCACCCTGCTGACGCCGGAGACGTGCGAGAAGATTCTCTTCATCGACGAGAACTTCAAGAGCATCCTCCTGGAACATATGCAGGCTCAGGGGCTCGGCGCACCGCGCTACGTGGTGGTGAAGGAGGAGGGGCCCGACCATGAGCGCGTGTTCACCGTGCAGGTGATGGTGGCCGGAGAGGTCAGGGGCGAAGGGCGCGGCCGAAGCAAGAAGGAGGCCGAGCAACAGGCCGCCGCCGAAGCCGTCGAGAAGCTCAACATCGACATCCCCGCCACCTGATCGCCGCGGGACGCGCCGTACGCTTCGGCGATGTATTTGCGTTTTGAGTACTTCGGTTCCGTGCCGTACTTTGCCGGCCATCGGACCATTACCAGATGATGCGAACAGCACGCCTCCTCATACTTCTGCTTGCGTTTGTCGCCAATGTGCGCGCGCAGGGGTCGGACCCGATCGGCGTCTCGTGGATTGCGAAGGCGTCGGACCCCATCGCCAATCGGCTGTTCCTGATGCCGACCGGCCGGATCATCAAGCCGGAGCAGCCGATCGTCGGCACGCTCGGCCCCACCGGCGCACAGGGATTCTACGCCCCGAGCAAGTTCATGCAGTTGCATCTCGGCGGCTTCTACTCACCGACCAACGACTACTTCTCGTACATCACCAGTGGGATGAAGATCCAGGCCTACGGACCTCACGGGCTGTTTCAGGGGCTTGCCGTCGGCGCGGACTTCGGGCTGCTGTATAGCCGCAAGGTCCCATATTCTCGCGGCGCCGTGATGTCGTACAACGTGGCCACCTCCTTCGGCAACAGCGACATGATGGTGCACCTGAACGCCACCGGGCTGCCGTACGGCACCACCGACACGGCCACGCTCAACGTGCGGTACCTGCTGCAGGGGGGCGTCAGCGTCCCGCTCCATGTGGATGCGAACCAGGGCTTCAAGGCCATCGCCGAGGTGACCGGCGGAGGCGTCGGCGCGCGCGACATGCACTTCGTGTTCGCGTCCGGGGGGCTACGCTGGTTCACCGGGAACTTCGTCGGCGAACTCGGCGTCGCCGCCGGGCCCAAGTGCTTCGGCGACTGCGCCGACAAGGGGATGATGGTCTACAAGATCCCCTACATCAATCTCACCTTCATTCCATAGCGTTTCCTTCCCTTTCGTCCCCCTTTGCGGCCCGTTGTTACGGCGCCGCGGCCGCGTGTCTCTTCGGCGTACGCGCGTGCGTTCCGCAGGTGAGCACGCCGGGGAACGGCCGACCGAACCGGCGCCGGTGTGATCCCTCCTCATCGACCTGCTGCCGGCGCGAAGGAGAGACCGCATGCGATCGTTGTTGAGTACCACCGGACCGTTCCGAATTCTCGTGTCGTGTTTCCTAGCCGTTGCCTCGGCGCACGCGGGGACGCTGTTGCCACCGGTCGACACGCCCGTCCCCCCAACCGATTCCGCCGCGGCCTGCGACGGGCTTGCGCGCGATCCTGCCGATCACCGGCTGTTCATCATGCCCACTGCCAACACCATCCCCAGGGGGAAGATGATGCTCGGCGTGCACGAACTCCTCTGGGCAGATATCGGCTTCGGCATCACGGACAATCTGCAGGTGTCGGCGGTGGTCACGTGGGTCGACGGCATCACGTGGACGGCCGGGGCGAAGGCGTTGATGGTGCCGGCGTTCGGGATCTTCCGCGGGGCGTCGGTGAGCCTCGATGCATGGGGGTTCGGTGGACGCAACGGCTTGCTGCTGAGCCACAACGAGCCGATTCACGTCGGGTTCTCGGCGGCGGCATCGTGCGGGTCCGACAACGTACAGATCCATGTCGGCAATACCACCGTGTTGTCTGCCGGCGGGCATCCCGGCACGCCTGGTCCGGGAATCCTTCAGACGGGGCTCAGCATCACCGGCGACGACAAGGGGTTCAAGTTCATCACGGAGCTGATCTGGGAGATAGACCGCAAGGATCGTATGAACGTGGGAACCGTGATGTTGGGTGCGCGCTTCGCATCGCGCATCTTCGCATGGGAGGCCGGGCTGTTCACGATTCCCTCCCTCTCGAAAAGCGACCTGGAGGCCCCGCCGGCCATACCCTTCCTGAGCGGCACGTTCTATTTCTGATTCGCGGCGCCCCTCGTGCGCACCCTCGGAACGAATGATGGGCCGCACGGAACTTCCGCGCGGCCCATCGCCTGATCATCATCGCTGTCGTCAATTCCCGTCATTGCACACCGTCATCGCTTCGCGACGGGGGCGGGGCTCAGCGCACCACGGTCAGCGAGCCGTGCAATCGCATGCCGTCGACGCGCAGTTCGAACGGATAGACGCCGACCGGCAACCCCGCCGTAGCGAGCGTCATCGCCTGCGCGCCCGACTCGCGAGGGCCCGCCTCGGCCGAGAGTGCAAGCGCGCCGTTCCGATCGAAGATCCGGATCGCGGCGGCAGCCGGCCTGGTCTGTACCCAGCACACGGACGTTGCCGCGACCGATGGATTCGGGAAGCAGCCGATCAGCATCGCGCCATCGGCTCGTTCATCGGCTTCGTTCCCTACGCCCGAGGCATCCTTCGGAACGATCGTGAACGCTCCGTTCGAGGTGTCCGCAACCTGATTCGAGCGTGCGTCGATGCGGATCATCGCGCCGGTGGTGACGAAGTGCGGAACGCTCCACGCCGGCGAGTCCGCGCCGGCGCGTGCGGTCACCGAGTCGAGCAGCGCCCAGGCAGCGCCGTTGTTGTCGCTCCGGTACACCCTGACCCGCCCGGTGAGGTTCGCTCCGGTCCAGCGGATGTACACCATCGAATCCTGTTTGAACGTCTCGCCGCCGTTCGGATACGTCAGCGTGAGCGCGGGCACCAACGGAACGCGCGCGTTGATGATGAACGTGTTGTCCGAGGTGTCGCGCATGCCGGACGCGGTGAGGCGCATCATCCACATCGATCGGTTCCCGGCCTATGCGATTTTGTTGTGGATGATGCGTCGGCGGGGCCTACGGGCCGAGTGCCTACGGGCCGAGTGCCGGTGCAACGGTGCGAGGAGGCCGACCCGAAATGGTATCTTGGTGCCGTTTCCAACGAGCGATCACGTCACAATCGGATTCAGGATGCGAGCCGGATTCGGAACAGGAGCCGCGGCCACGTTCATGCTGCCGGTGCTGCTGGCACTGGTGTATACGGCGTGCCGGACAGGCGACGAGCGCAGGGAGGTGGTGATCGGGCTGAACCCGTCGGAGCGTTCCGAGAATGTGCAGAAGAACGCGGCCGTGCTGGAACGGCTCATATCCGAGCGCTCCGGGCTCCCCGTGAAGATCTTCGTGGCGCAGGACTACAGCGGGCTGGTGGAAGCGCTCCGGGGCCGGACGATCGACTTCGCCTTCTTCGCTCCCGTGAGCTACGTGTTCGCCGAACGGATCGCCGACGCGCGGGTGCTGCTGAAGGCCGAGCGCAAGGGGAAGCCGTACTACTACGGCTGCATCGTGGTCAACGCCGACAGCGCGTATCGCACGCTCGCCGATTTGAGAGGGAAGAACATCGCATGGGTGGATCCCACGTCGGCATCGGGGCACATCTTCCCGAAGGCGGCGCTGGTTGAGGCCGGGGTGGATCCGGACCGATACTTCGGGCGCCAGACGTTCGCCGGCGGGCATGACGCCGTGCTTCTGTCGGTGATCAACGGCACCATCACCGCGGGGGCAACGTACTCCAACGACACCACCGGCGAGAACGGCTCCTGGACACAGCTCGGCGACGGGGCCTTCAGGGGGAAGGTGCGCCCGATCTTCTTCTCGCGCCCGATCCCCGGCGACAACCTCGCCACCACCCAGCACCTGATGGATGAGCATCCCGACGTCGTGGCCAGGGTGACGAACGCCGTCCGGTCGCTGACCGACAGCCCTGCCGGCAAGCAGTTGATGCAGCAGATGTACCATGTCGACGCGATGATCCCGGCCACCGGCGCGGACTACGATCCGGTGCGCACCGCCGCCGACCTGCTGAGGCTGGACATCGCCGGGCGTATCGGCGCTGCCGACGGCCCGGCATCGCCGAGGGCGAAGCAACGCGCCGACGAACGCGAGCGCAACGCCGTGATCTCGCTCGTCGTGTTCATTTCCGCCGGCGCTCTGGGGCTTGCATTGCTCCTGTTCCAGACCCTCCGCGCCCGGCGTGCGCGCCGCACGCTCCTCGACGAGGGCGCGCCGGGTTCGGGCCCGTCGGGTCGTGCCGGGCCGGCCGACGCCTCGCCGACCGGGGGAGCCGTGCCCGCCGACGCGGGGGCGCAGTTCGTGGCGAGGGGACTGACGGTGATCTACCACGACAAGGACGGAGCCCGGTTCACCGCGCTGCGCGATGTGTCGGTCCAGATACCGGCCGGCCAGTTCGTGGCCGTCATCGGTCTGTCGGGCGCCGGAAAGAGCACCTTCCTCCGCTGCCTGAACCGGATGACCGAGCCCGTGGCCGGCACGCTGCTGTTCGAGGGGCGCGACGTGACCCACGTGCAGGGGGCTGAACTGATGGCCCTGCGTCGGCAGATCGGATTCATCTTCCAGCAGTTCAACCTGGTGAAGACCCTCAGCGTGGTGAAGAACGTGCTCAGCGGTCGACTGAGCCATGTCCGCCGGCTGCGCTCGATGCTGGGGCAATTCCCGGCGCGCGACCGGGAGATCGCGTTGCGATATATCGAGGAGGTCGGCCTGGGCGACAAGATCCACAGCCGCGCCGATCGCCTCTCCGGGGGGCAGCAGCAGCGCGTGGCGATCGCGCGCGCGCTGGCGCAGGAGCCGAAGGTGATCCTCGCCGACGAGCCGATGGCTTCGCTCGATCCGAAGCTGGCGGAGGTGGTGCTCGAGACGCTGCGGCGCTTCAATCGGAGCCGGGGGATCACCGTGGTGGTGAATCTGCACGTGTTGCAGTTGGCACGCTCGTATGCCGATCGAATCCTCGCGTTCCGTACCGGCAGGCTGGTATTCGATGGAACGCCGGACGAGCTGACACCGGAAGTTGTCGACGAGATCTATCGCACCGACGATGCGATGCTCGACGGGCTGTAATCAAACCGTGGGTAGTATGCAGAAGCGAACGATCAGGAGCCTGCTCCTTGTGGCGGTGCTCGCGTTTACCGCATGGGCGGTTCTCGCCACGGATTTCGATCCGGTGAGGATCTACGAGGGATTTTTCGTGAAGCCGTTCTTCGCGCAGTTCGTGGCGGGCCTGTGGCCGCCGAACTGGACGATCATGGACGAGGTGTTGAAACAGACGCTGATCACGATCCAGATCGCATGGATCGGCACGTTGCTGGCGGCGTTCATCTCCGTGCCGCTCGCGTTTCTGGCGGCGCGCAACACGGCCCCCGCGGTTGCGATCGGGACGCTGACGCGGTTCCTGTTCAACACCGATCGTTCGATCGACGTGATGATCGTTGCGCTGGTGCTGGTTGCCGCCGTTGGACTGGGGCCGCTTGCCGGCACCATCGCCATCGCGTTGCACACGGTCGGCGCGATGGGGAAGCTGTTCCTGGAGGCGATCGAGTCGATCGATCGCGGCCCGGTCGAGGCGCTGGAGTCCACGGGCGCGACGCCCGCGCAGGTGATCCGCTGGGCCGTGATCCCGCAGGTGCTCCCGTACATCATCTCCTATTTTCTCTATCGGCTGGAGCTGAACATTCGCAGCGCGGTGGTGCTGGGGATTGTGGGGGCGGGAGGGATCGGTTTCCTTCTGGTGGACAACATCAAGCAGTTCCAGTACCAGAACGTGTCGGCGATTCTCATCGTGATCGTGACGCTCGTGATGGTGATCGATCTGATCTCGGCACGGCTGCGCAAGGCCGTGGTGTAACGGCGGCACGGAGCGCACGCGCCGGCACGTAAATGCCTTGCCGCGGCGCTGATGCAGATCGCGGTGTCGGCCTACGCTTCAGGGATGCTCGATGATGCGAAGTTCCACACGCCGATTCGTGGCGCGCCCCTCCTCGGAGGAGTTGTCGGCGATGGGACGGGTGGCGCCGTAGCCCTTGACGACGAGGCGTGACGCTTCCACGCGGTTGGCCACGAGAAAGGACTTCACGGCCTGCGCGCGGTCGCGTGAGAGCGGCATCGCGATCGCCGGGTCGCCGGTATTGTCCGTGTGTCCGCCGATCTCCATCGAGACGGCCGGGTTCGCTTGAAGGAAGCGGGCGGTGCGCTCCAGATCGTTGATCGATTCGCGGAGCAGATTGCTTCCGCCGGTCGTGAAGAACACCAGCGGGCGCAGCGCGCCGTCGAGCGGGACCAGCGAGAAGTTCAGGGTGAGCTCGGTGTTCGCTTCCAGATCGGCGCGAGCCACCACCTGCCGGGTGTTGAAGAAGAGTCCGGTTGCCTGCGCGGTGACGGCGTAGTTCGCACCGCGCGGCAACGTGAGGCTGTATGCACCGGTCTCCGCGTTGGTCGGGATCACCCCCACCACGTCGTCGGAGGCGAGGTTCGAAACCTCGATCGTTGCGTCGAGCGGTTTGCCCGACGCATCACGGACGGTGCCGTGCACGAAGAGCACCGGGTCCATCGCCGCCGGCACCGGCGTCACTTCGTACAGATCGAATCCACCGCTGCCGCCCGGCCTGTCCGACGCCATGAACGCGCGCGCGCCGTTCGACGAGATCGAGAAGCAGATGTCGTCGGCGCTGCTGTTGATCGGTTCGTCCAGATGTTCCACCTGCGTCAGGCCCCCCTCGGTGCGCGCCGAGAAGATGTCGAAGCCGCCGAAGCCGTCGTAACCGTTCGAACTGAAGAACAACTCGCTGCCGTCGGGCGTCAGCCACGGCGTGACTTCATCGTACTGACTGTTGATCCGTTCCCCCGCGTTCGCCGGGGCCTCCCATGTGCCGTCGCGTTTGCGCCGGCAGTACCAGATGTCGCGTCCCCCGAAGCCTCCGGGGCGGTTGCTGGAGAAATAGAGCATCGTGCCGTCGGCGGCGATGCACGGCTCGGAATCCCAGTAGACGCTGTTGATTCGCATTCCCAGATTCAACGGTACCGACCAGGGGATCGCATCGACCGGAACCTCGCCGCGTGGGCCCACCCGCACACTGTACAGATCGCAGTCGCCGAAGCCGTACTCGTCGCCCGCGAAGTAGAGCATCGTGGCGCCGGGCGTTATCGAGGGGACACCGTTGCTGTGGGAGTTGTTGATTTCGACGGCCGGCTGCGGCGTGCTCCAGGCACCACGCTGCATACGGCTGAAGAGCACCCGTTGCCGGCCGGAAGCGTCGTCGCGTGACGACGTGAAGAACAGGAGCGATGTGTCGAGCGGCATCGAGGGGCCGAAGTCGTCGGCGGCGGAGTTCAGCGCCGTGATCGGGATCAGCCGCGAATCGCGATGCGCCGCCTTCCCGGGCGAGAGCAGTATGCGCCGTATCGACGAGGACGTACCGCCGCACCCCACGATCGCCGGTGCCAGCAGGACAACGATCAGCAGCCACGCCGCGGCGCCGCGACCCCTTCGCCGGGCCGCGTGTCGAGGTGCTGCCGTATGTGCGTGGTCTGTCATCGGAGGGCGTAGCGAAGGATTGCGTTGATGCTGTAGACGCCGAGGTCGGAGTTCAAGGACTTGTTCAGCGCGCTCGATCCGAAATCCAGCGTCAGCTCGGGGGAGAACGTCAGCCGGCTGGTCAACGGATAATTGAGCCCTCCGGCAAGCCGTATCGAATAGTGCACGCGGCTCATCCTCGGGATGTCGCCGCTTTCGCTCAGCGCGCTCCGCCCCCCCGATTCGGGGTAGAAGCAGTTCGGGTCACCGAAGGTGCGCGTGCGCTCGAGCGTGGAATGCAGCGGATGTGCCGCCGCGATTCCAACGGTGAGATACCAGGCGGAGAAGTCGACGCGGAACGAGGCGGCGGCCTTCAGAAATTCGATCGTCGCGTTGAAGTCGTGAATCGAGTTCGCGATCGTGTGCAGTGTGTCCCCAAGCATGCACGGCTCGGTGACCGGCCCGTTCGAGCCGAAACTCACGTGCTCGTACTGCAGTGTTCCGACCAGCGAGAACGTGGTGCTCAGCGGATACTCGAGATCCACACCAGCGCTGTAGCCGAATCCCGCGGCCGCCGAGTAGACGTCCGTTTCGCCGGAGATGTCGCCGACGTCGAACGGGACATTGTTCAGGTAGCGGTCGTTGGTGTATGCCGAACGGTTGAACGCGGCACGCAGGCCCAGCTTCATCGCGGGCGTGTTGTGGAATCGTTTGTTCGGCGTCAGGACGTCCCCTCCGTCCGGGAGTGCCGTCGGCGCGACGTTCAACGTCGATGAGATTCCGTGATCGGCCCGCTTGTCGAGCCATGTCGACACCGTCTGCGACACAAGCCGCGACGTCGACAGCGGCCATGCCGCGATCAGGAGAGCGGCCATGCAGAGAAGCCTGCAGCCAAACCGGGTTGGAAACACTCTGTCGAGGGTGATGTATAGGCGCCGCCGCGAGAGTTCAATCATTGTATCTGGGATTCCGACCATCTAACGCGAGCGTTAACATAACGCCGCGCTCCCGATTTTCCGAGCCGGGCCGCCCGCGATCGACAGCTCTGCCGAAGAAGGGGACTTGTTGGAATCCTTTCAACGATAGCAATCCGGGAGAAGTTCGAGGCATCCGTGCGGCGATAGTTTGTGCCCGGTTCGTACGCATTCAAATGCGTGCCGTACACCACTTCCACGTGATGACCAGACGCATCCGTTCGAGGATGCATGTGATCGGTTCGCCATCAATCCACGTCGCCGCCCTCGGTCGCAGTCCGATGGACCTTCGCGATCGGGTATCCAACCGAGCACCGTTTGTCTCATCGCAACGCCAACCGGCACAACCACGGAAGTTTTCCCGCGTGACCCGAAGGGGAACCGGGAAGGCATCCACATCACACGGAGACAATGTCCATGAAGTTCAGAATGATCGCCCTCCTTACGGCCGGCCTCGCCATGTTCAGCGCCGGCATTGCCACGGCGCAGGAGCAGGGCTGCCCGTCGATCGTCCTCCCGAATGGCACGGTGCTCACCTGCCAGGTGCTTCCGAACGGCTCGAAGGTCTATGTCGGACCGGGCGGCCTTCCGGTGTATCCGGCGACCACGGGCGGCAACGGCATCTTCACGATCACCAACACCACCACCAATCCGTGCAGCGCCACGTTGACCCCGGTGTCGGTGAACATCACGAGCAACAACCCGGTGCTCGGCACGATCAACACGACCCTCGACCCGACGCGTCCCTCCACGCCGTCGAAGATCACGTCGAGCGCCGCCGCCACGCAGTTCCCGGCGACCGAGGATATCTACTTCTACGCGAATGCAACGCTGTCGAGCAAGCCGGGCGTGCAGTATCGTTCGATTCAGGAGATCCACCTGAACAGCACGAACGTGCGCACCTTTGCTCCGCATCGCCAGGAAGTGTTCAACTCGGTCGGCCAGGTCGACTTCGAGGATGTCGCTCTGCCGGGCGTGATCGCCTTCTCGCTGCAGTCGTTCACGGTGACGTTGAACTGAGCCACATGATGATGTGAACGGTCGCCGACTGACCGTTGGCGGGGCCGCACTCGTGCCGAAGCATGGATGCGGCCCCGCTCCTGTTTTTGAAACGGCGATCACGCCGCGCGGTCACGCCTCCGTGCGCGCGCTGTAGTCGCCGGACTTGCCGCCGTGCTTCTCGAGCAGGCGAACCCGCTCGATCGTGATGGACTTGTCGATCGCCTTGCACATGTCGTAGATCGTCAGCGCCGCAACCGATGCGGCGGTCAGCGCCTCCATCTCCACGCCGGTTTTGCCGCTGACGGTAACGCCTGCCTCGATGCGCACCGTCGAGTCGGCCGCGATCGGTTCCAGCACGATCGTGACGCCCGTGATGCCGAGCGGATGGCAGAGCGGGATCAGATCGCTCGTGCGCTTGGCGGCCATGATGCCGGCCACGCGCGCCACCCCCAACGCGTCCCCCTTCTTCAATGTGCCCGCCACCAGCGCGCCGAATGCCTCGGGCGTCAGCCGCACGATCGCTTCGGCGGTCGCCGAACGCTCTGTAACTTCCTTCGCTCCGACATCGACCATGCGTGCGTTTCCGTGGTCGTCGATATGCGTCAACTCCTGCATAGGGTTTCTCCCGGTATGTTCACAAATATCATGATTGTCGCGGCAGGTTCGGCCCTCGGCGGCGTGTTGCGCTACATGGCCTCGTATCTGTCGCGGAACGTTCACGCGCCGTTGCCGTTCTGGACGCTCGGCGTGAACGTGGTGGGCGGCTTTCTGATCGGCGTCGCGGCCGTGACGTTGGCGGGTTCGGAGCGCTGGCGGCTGCTTGCCGTCACCGGGTTCTGCGGCGGCTTCACCACCTTCTCCGCCTTCTCGTTTGAAACGCTGGAGCTGTTCCGGCAGGGGGGAGGCGCCTGGGCCGTTGCCAACGTGGCGCTGAACGTCGTGCTGTCGATCGGCGCCTGTTGGGCCGGGTATGCGCTCTGCGCGCGTGCCGCTTCCTGATGCCGTTCTTCAACCATCGAGGGCGATCATGACGTTCGATCAGCAGGAGTTCGATGTCCGGTGCGAATGGGGCGAGCGCGGGGCCGCGTTGCTTGCCGCGTGCTGCGATGCGGTGATCATCGTGGATGTGCTCTCGTTCTGCACCTGTGTGGACATCGCGACGGCCCGCGGCGCGACGGTCTATCCGTATCGCATGAAGGACGCCACGGCCCACGCACACGCCGAATCGCTCGGCGCGCATCTCGCCGCGTCGCGAACGGCCGCCGGATTCTCGCTCTCGCCCGCTTCATTGCTCGGCATTCCGGAGGGGACGAGGCTCGTGCTCCCGTCACCGAACGGGTCCGCGCTCTCGTTCGCCGTCGGCGCGACGCCATGTTTTGCCGGGTGTCTCCGCAACGCTCGCGCGGTTGCCGACGCGGCATCGCGGCGCGGCGGGCGCGTGGGGGTGATTCCGGCGGGAGAACGATGGGGCGCCGACGGAAGCCTGCGCCCTGCCGTCGAGGATCTGATCGGCGCCGGCGCCGTCATCGCGCGGCTGCCGGGGCGGCGTTCGCCGGAGGCACGAATCGCGGAGGCGGCGTTCCGTGCCGTTGAGGGGGAACTGGCCGAGGTCCTGATGTTGTGCGGTTCCGGCAGGGAGCTGATCGAACGCGGCTTCGAGCGGGATGTTGCCCTTGCATCGCAGCGCGATGTGAGCGCCTGCGCGCCGTGCCTCGTCGACGGCGCGTACCGCAGGCTCGCGCGTTGATTTGCCGTGCCGCGAACGCATCGGCCGTCGGATGGAGCGATCGGGCGGCCGCGGTATAACGTGGCCGCGGTATCCGGATGCCGCAACCATGGCCGC
>CAZJYH010000030.1:0-401 GCA_964549365.1 uncultured Alphaproteobacteria bacterium | reverse complement strand
TCTACATGTCCGTGCAATATCCCGGTTGTCCGCGTCAGGCTCAGGAGACCGGCGCCTCGGCGGCCTTGCGGTCCGCTTCGATCAGCTCCTCGATCGGGAACACCGTTCCCGGCTTCGGGTAGCCCTGCGGATGCTGGCCCTCGAGGCCGACCTCGGTCATCGCCTGCACGTTGTTCCATTCACCGGCGCGGCGCTTCAACACCTTCTTCGCCGAGTTGTAGACATCCTGTGCGGTCAGGCCGAAGGCCTTCATCAACTCGTTGGGATCGCCCGAGCCGCCGAACGTATCGGTGACACCGACGAACTCCATCGGCACCGGCGCGTTCTTCACCACCACCTGCGCAACGGCCGATCCCATTCCGCCCATGTTGGCTACATCGCCACTGGCAAAGGCAAAGGCG
>CAZJYH010000029.1:12798-17522 GCA_964549365.1 uncultured Alphaproteobacteria bacterium | reverse complement strand
CAGGTCCTCGCGCCGTTCCAGCTCGCGGCTCTGTATCGATGCCCATGCGCCGATCTGGCTGCCGCGCGGCCGCGTGGCGAAGTATTCGTCAGCCTCGGCATCGGGCACCGGCTGCACGGCCCCCTCGACCCGCACCTGCTTGCCGAGCGATTGCCAGAAGAAGCAGAGCGCGGCGTTCGGGTTGCCGGCAAGCTCGCGTCCCTTGCGGCTCTCGAGATTGGTGTAGAAGACGA
The DNA here is from genome assembly GCA_964549365.1 of uncultured Alphaproteobacteria bacterium. Taxonomy (GTDB): domain Bacteria; phylum Bacteroidota; class Ignavibacteria; order OLB7; family OLB7; genus JAFDZV01. Next base: position 17,289 of record CAZJYH010000029.1, on the reverse strand, counting down.
AGCCCCGTTCGTCGAAGCCTTTCAACAGCACGATGCGGATCGACGGTCTGCCGTCGGCGCCCACGGTGGCGAGCGCCATGGCGTTGGGCTCGGCGATGCCGGCGTCGATGGCCTGCTGAAAGACGGTGCCGAACAGTTGGAAGGGGTTGGCGTTATCGGGCATCGCGGCCTCCGTACCGAACGTGAAGAATGGAGCGGGATGAGGGGGCCCCGCGCAACCTTTCGGGCGAAGGCCTGTCGGAGCCTGCACAAGTTCTCAGTAACTTGGCTCCCAGTTTGTAACGAGCTACTACGGCGTAACGCCCGTGGCGGATACTTTCAACAACTCGCAACCAGGAATGAAACCCAAAGCACTGTCGATCGCGATCCTCCTGGCAGGCGTGTCACTCTCCGGCATGCTGAATGGATGCGCTCAGTTGAGCGCGCTCTCCGATCTCAAGAAACTCCAGTTCAAGCTTGACAACGTCAACGGCTTCCGCCTCGCCGGCGTGGATGTGAGCCGTGCGGCCGGGAAGGGGGATATCGGCGTCACCGACATTCTCAACCTCACGGCCGCCGTCGCGCAGAAGCGCATGCCGGCGGACTTCACGTTGAACGTGGCGGTGCGCAACCCGAACGACGGATCCGGTGCCGGACGCCAGGCCACTTCGATCTTTCTGCGGAAGATCGCCTGGACGCTTGTGGTGGACAATCGTACTACGATCTCCGGCGTCACCGACAAGAACCTCCAGATCCCCGGCAACGGGCAGGCCACGACCATCCCGATCACCATGTCGCTCGATCTCTACAAGTTCTTCGGCGATCGTGGGCTGGACGATCTGCTCAACCTCGCACTGGCAATCGGCGGCCGCAACGGCTCGGCCTCGCGGCTGAAGCTGACGGCGCGCGTCACCGCCGAGGTGCCGCCGCTGCCGTCGTTCGAGTATCCCGGCGACATCACGATCGTCGACCAGACGTTCTCGAACCCGTAAGCGGGCGATGCACATAATTCACGCGTTCGGCCCCGGGACATCTGCTCCGGGGCCGTTTTGTTGGGGGACAAACTGTTGACGGCGCGAACATTTCGGTTGAGGGCGAAAGCGGCTTGACACGTGCCCTTCCAAATCGTAGTCTTGCATGCCTTTGATGAACACCCTGTGCGTTGTTTTCGCCGGGTAATTATTGCTGTCTCACATAACTACACTACCATCATGAGCTGTCACTGCAATGAGCCGAGCGTCATCACGAGTTGGATCGATTGGCAGAATCAAATACCACGGAACCCCCAGGATTTCATCGCCCGCGCGAAGATCGGCGGGGCGATCGGGGCGTATGTCAACAGTACCTCGTTTCACACCTACAGCGGCACCATCATCGCGAGTCCCTTCGCATACAACGGTGATCCGACGTGCGCGGCGCTCGGTACGGACAGTCTGCAGAACGTTGCCGATGCCGCCCAATGGAACTTCGGGCACATCACTCGCAACTCCGGCGCAACGCTCGCGCCGCCACTGGCCAAGGTGATCTTCCTGCGTGCGGGAACCGATTGGGAGATGAGCATCCCTTTGAACCTCGGCGGCGCGACCTACAACGAGCTCGAACTCAGGTATCGCGACAACGCCGGCACGCGTGGCGACTATGCGGGAACCGTTCCGGTGATAGCGTTTCAGGGGATCTTTACGGGATCGCAAACGCTGGCCGTCACGCTGAAGAACACGGGCCGGGTTTCGATGGGGCTTCGTGGCATCGATCAATCCGGGAACTGGAGCATGTTCGAGATGGAGTGGATCGTGGTGCTGTGACGATGTCCGCGGTTGAAGTACTATGTTCGAACACTAATGTCCGGATATGCACATGAACAGAATCAAGGTTTTTGATTTCGGACCGGAGCTCGGCCCGTTGAGCGGCCGCAAGCCGAAGCCGGTTCAGGGCAAGGGGTTGGTGTGGGTGGGGTCGTCGCCGCTGGACCCCGGCCATTTCGTGCTCGGGCCCGCGCCGTTGATCGGCGTCGATGAGCCGATCGGCGGTGATCCTGGGATTGGGGGAGGCGGTGGGCTGGGGGGCGGCAATCGTGGATTTGGTGGCGGAGGGAGTGGTGGGAGCGGAACGGGTGTGGGATTCTTGCATCCGATCGGAGTAGTTCGGCGTCCTCTGGATCCCCCGGTCGATTGCGCGGATTGGACATACGAAATCGGTCCCGGCCCTCGTGCGGATCGATGCTCGCCGGAATTTCAAGCCAGGCTCAAGGCTGCTTACCTGGAACTCTCCCGCAGTGTGAAGTGGGCGAATTTTCTCGCCCAACTTGGGCTGTATACCTGCGTGCGGAACAGGAGCTTCTGTGACTTCGAGTTTGATTGTGGCTGTGACGAGCCTAAGTATGACGAGCGAACAGAGTATGAGCAAAGGGAGCGGAGAGACAAGCCGTTTTACGCTTGTTTCCTTCGCGAAGGCTATTATTCTGAGGCTAGAATTCAGATAAAACTTGTCAACAACTTGCTTCGATCTTGTGGGGTGAAATATTTGGAGGCGCTCTTACTGAGCGAGGCTTATGTTGAGGTTGTTAGTTGGGATCTATCCGAAACCGATCGGTTTGATCTCTTGATTGGTGCTGTTGACGACAATGATCTCATGATCGAGGATGTTGAAGATGATTCGGGTCGGAAACGGCGTATTTACTATGGCAAGTATATTTGGTACGATCCCAATTCCGGTGAATGTGGCCCATACCCGATGATCAACATCACCTTCCCCGTTTCGCCTGAGACCCGCCGGAGGTGGAAGTTGTTCTGAACTGTATATCAGAGTACGACATGTCAACCATGAATAGCTTGGAGATCACATGACACGGTCGATCGTTCGGTTTGGAGCGGCCATGCTGGCCTTGGCCGGGCTCAACGTCTGGCTTGGGGGGCTGCAAGACGGCGATACGGCCGTTGCGCAACAAAGAGCGCAGGGCGCGACGGTTCCCGTTCTCCTTGCAGATGACACGCTCGATACGTTGAGCGATTGGGAATGGGGGCAGGCTTTCCGACTAGTGATTCCGAAAGCGCGACGGCTCGCTTGGCGCACGATCGAACATCACACGGCCGACAGCCTGGCCGTGCTGATCACGGGGGATCCCAGGGCGACATGGTGGAACTCCCAGGCCGATCGGAACGAGGGGGGTGAGGAGTGCCGTGTGCTGGCGTGGCGCCTGTTGCGCGCGCAGTACAACGGCCACTCGCACCCGATGCGAGAGGCGCTGGTCTCCGTAGCGCTCACCGACGCCCTCGGGCGGCGGCACCTTGTGTTGGCGTTGCTGGACGCCGAGCCCGATTACTCCTCCAAAGTGGAGTATCGGTGGCAGTTGGCGCACCCGGACTTCGATTATGAACCCCATGCTCGCGAGAATAATGACACAACCGGCGCCGTAGATCCGCGGCCGTTGCCAAAGGCGCACCGCAACTACGTCATGACGATTCTGCCCGAACATCCCGGGAACGAGGCTGTCTATCAGTTTGTGCGGGCGTTCGATACGATGCGTACTACTCTGCGCCTCGGTAACGCGGCGCAATACCCCGGCTTCTTCGCCGCCTTGCCGCAGGCCCCGGTTGAGGGGTGGTCACTTATCGACGGCGGGATTCGCATTGAGACGTGGAAGCACGTCGTCGGTGAGGCGCCGACGATTTTCCTGCCGAACCAACGGTGACGAGAGCCGGAGGGAAGAGGGCGACGTTCGGCGGCGTGCCGAATCTTCGGGAGTTCCGGCAGTAGTCCATCGTGATGCAGTATTCGCGGAGTTGGGAACGAGTTGCGCCGCCGGCTCGGTCAGCGGGAGCAACGTGTCGGCGTAGGTGGGGGGCTTCCTATCGGTTGGCGTGATGAATACGATGGCTCAGGAGGTGGCCATGTCCCCTCCGAGCCGCGGCCTACAGGCCCAAAATGGGCGATTGATCCAAAAACCGGTAAACCATATTGTGACGAGGCCGCCAGGAAGCGTATTGAGGCGGCATATAAATGGCTGACGCAATCGGTCGATGCCTACAGGCTCATTTCGACATTCGATGGACTCGGTGCGTGCGTGGCGGACAAATGGCGTGGCGCACCCACCTTCTGCCGCGACCTGAGCATTCCGGATATGGCCGAAAAATCGTTTGATAAAGGAGACGGACGCGATATCGACACAAGGCCGTTTACGTTCAGCACGCGAGAGCTGGCGGCCGCTTCCGATGAGTTTCTCGGGAAGCGGGTGTTGCAGCAACTGATCTGGCGTTGTGGTGGGGCGCCGATCGACGCGTACGCCGTCGCAATCCTCCTTGATCCCGGGCATGCATATCCCCTTGATCTTCAAATCGGCATGGACAGAGTAAGACAGGCTGCCGAGTTCGTGCCGCCGAACGAGGGCGGGCCGTACTATCGAGGAAAGTGGGTGATATGGAATTACCTGAAGGGCGAGATCTACAACATCAATCATCCTGGCGTTTCGATCATTCCGTCGAAGGCATGGAGCAGCCGTCTTCAGAAGGGATACCG
>CAZJYH010000029.1:0-12788 GCA_964549365.1 uncultured Alphaproteobacteria bacterium | reverse complement strand
TGAGATCGCGGGTGGCGGCCTTGTTAGTGTTAGTCGGAACGCTGCTTACGATCTCGTGCGCTTGCGCGGCCACGGTTGCCGACTCCGGGTGTGCCCCGTGGTGGAACGACGGCTGGCGGGATCAGCTTGTCGGCAGGTTGCGATGGAGCAAATGGGAGAGTTACTCGGAAAAAGTGCGCGACAGTGTCAGCCGCGGCCTCATCGCTCCGCCGCCGCATGACATCCGGTTCCCATTACGGCAACGGACGTACAACGAGGAAGTGCGGATTCTCGCGTGGACGACGGACACTATCTGGTATCGCACATGGCAGGATTCCAACCGGACGCTCTGGAAGATATCCGGCACGGGAGCGGTGGCCCTGGTTCGGTACCAGGACAGTCTGGAGCGCACACGGTGGCTGGTGATGCTCTTCGGCATCGGGCGGGACCCGACCACCCATCAGCCGACGGTGTTTCTTCCGGCACCGTGGTCGATTCTCGACGACTCGGTGAACGCAACACGGGCCAATTTGAGCGCCGAGGAGGCGACCAAAGATGTTCGGTGGCTTAACTGCCGCAGGTTCGACCGCCCACCGGATACGAACGACGTCATGACATTTCTGACGGACCTGCTTGGGCGCAGGCGAGCCGGGCTGGCTGCTCAATTTTCGTTGCGCAGCGCGGAGCAGTATGAACGTGACGAGATGAACGAGCGGGTTGTCGAGGAGACGCATGTCTGTCGCGACGCCTGGCGCGAGGTATTCGGTGCCGTGCCGAATCTTCGGGAGTTCCGGCAGTAATCCATTGAGATGCCGGCGTTCGCTTCGAAGATGGAAGCGTCCGGCGGAGCCGACTTCGCTCCAAGAGCAACGTTTCGGTGTCGTGCAACAATTACGGGTCTAACGCCGAACGGGCGGTCATGAAACATGACCGCCCGTTCTGTTTTCATGACAGCCGAATAAACGGCCAAGCGCCCGCTACCGGACCACCTGCAATGTCACGCGGCCGACGCGGTCGCCGGCGCGCAGGCGGCAGAAGTAGGTGCCGGACGGGAGATCGCGTACCGATATGTTCACGTGGTGTTCGCCGGCGGCAAGGCGGCCTGCGTCGACGGTGCGTACGCGCTCGCCGGTGGAGGAGAAGACCTCCAGCATCGCCGCCGCGGGGCTCGGCATCGTGAACGTCACGGTCGCCTCGTCCTTCGTCGGGTTCGGCAGGATCTCCATCGCCAGGCTCGCGGCCGCTCCCGCGACGGGGACACCGGAGCCGTCGGTGATCGCCACCGCCAGCGCCGTGGTCACCTCGCAGCCGGACTTCGTCGTCGCGGTCAGCGCAACGATGCCGTCGTTCCCATCCTCGCCCCACTGCACGCCGATGCGCGCCGTTCCCTGTCCCGCCGTGATCGTGCCTCCGATGACCGTCCAGCGGTAATCGCTCAGCGTGGAGTCCGCGGCCTTGTACATTTCACCGTCGGAGCCGTACACCACGCGGTCCGGGCCGACGATCGCGGCGCCTCCGGGTCCGAGCGGCGTCAGGTTCTCCCAGGTGGGGCGGTTGCGGATCACGCCGTCGTTGCCGAATCCGCTCACGTCGCGCGCGATGCTGTCGGCGCTCCCGTCCAGCGGCCAGCAACCCACCAGGCCGGAGCGCGGCCCGCCGATTCTACGATACATGTTCTCGCGGATCGCGGCCTCGGTGCGCGCCGTGTTCCAGACACGGAACTCCGTCAGCTTCCCCTTGAAGAAGGGCGTGCTGCGACCTCCTCCGATCACCAATCCCTTGCGCGGCCAGAGCGGACGGCGCGCGATGCCGGCGGAGGTGACCAGCTTGCCGTTCAGGTAGATCCCCTTGAAGTCGCGGCCGTTCGAGACCAGCGCCACGTGCGTCCACTTGCCGATGTACGGCGCGAAGTCCGTCTGCACGCGGCCTCCGGCGCCGTAGCGCCCGTAGTCGAAGCTGAGCACCTTGTCGCTCCACGGCACGTGCGCCGAAAGGCGATCGGCGCTGTCGGCGTCGGCGGTGTAGAAGAGCCAGGAGTTGCGCACGTCGGCCGAATCGACCAGCAGCCAGCACTCCACCGTCACCGCTCGGCTCTGCCAGACGAACGACGGGATCTCCACCGCGTTTGCGACACCGTCGAGAACCAGCACGCTGTCGGCGCATGGCTTGTTCGTGGTGAACTGCGCCGGCTGCGACCAGAGGCCCGGGCCGTTGGTGCCCACGCCGCGCACGCGCCAGTAGTAGGTCGTGTTCGGCGTGAGTGAGGCGTGCACGTACGCCGTGGTGCCGATGTTCCCGACCGATGCCGTCTTTTCGACGAAGTCGTTCTTCTGCGCGATCTCCAGTTGGTATGCGTCGGCGTCGGGGACGGCCGTCCACGTGAAGAGCGCGTTCTCCAACGGCGGCACCGCTGCGTTCCCCTGCGGCGTCATGGCGGTGGGCGCGTTCAGATCGTTCCCGCGCACGCAACTGATCAATGCCCCGGAGGCAACCCACGTGGCCTGCCCGAGCAGCCCGGCGGCGGGCGGGTTCAGCCCGTTTGCCAGCGTGCCGCTCCCCTCATCGAACCGCCAGCGGGCGGCGAGGCCGCTCGAGACGTCGATCGAGGTGCTAATGGCGCGACGGATCTCGTCCTGTGCGCGCGCGCGGTTCCAGATCCGGAACTCGTCGATCGTCGCGCGATCGGGGAACGTTCCTCCGGCCGCCGATCCGATGCGCAGGCCCTGGAGTGCGGTCGGCACGGCCGCAGTGTCGGTTGCCACGGCTGCAAGCTCGCCGTTGAAGTAGATCGCGCGATAGTCCTTCGCGTTCGACACGAACGCCACGTGCGTCCACTTGTTCAGGTACGCGCTGTAGTTCGCCACCAGTCGCCCCCCCTTGATGCCGATGTTGCCGTAGTCCCAGTAGACGTTCTGGTCCTCCCAGGGCACATGCGCGTGGAATCGGTTGCCGCCGTCGTCGCGTGGGCCAACGCCGAACGCCGAGGCTTGCCCGAGCTCGTTGGAGGCGACATAGTTCCAGAACTCCACCGTCACCGGGCCGCCGTTCCAGATGAACGTGGTGTCCTGAACGGCGCTGGTGCCGCCGGGGAAACGCAGCGCCGAGGCAGCGCAGTTCTGGCCCGAGCCGAAACTCCAGACCTGCGACCACGGGCCGGTGAAGCTGTTGTTGAACGCGCGGACGCGCCAGTGGAATGTTCCCTTGAACCCGACGACGTCCGGCGTCAACGGCTGCGCCGTTCCCGTGACGTAGTTCGCGAGCACATCCGTGCAGGCGCGATCGGCGGCAATCTGCACCTGGTACAGCTCGGCGCCGCGCACGCTGCGCCATACGAGCTGCAGCGGCAGCGGAAGCTCCGATGCGTCGCGAGCCGGGTGCAGCAGGTTCGGAGCGCGAAGCGTGTCCCCGGCGATCTGATGCACCGGGTCGCCGACGGCCGTGTGCGAGAAGGCGGATTGCTCGTTGCCCCGCACCGCGGCCACGGCGTAATAGTAGAGCGAATCGTTCCTCAACGGATCGTCCACGTAGGCCAGCACCGTCGGGCGCAGCGTGGCGATCAACGCCAGCGACTCCGGATCCCTGCCGCGGTACAGGCGATAGCCGGTGATGCCCGTCGTCCCCGACGCCGGCCACGCAAGCGCCACCGCGCCGTCGAGTCCGGTGGCGAACACGGCGGTCGGCGGCGATAGCCCGGCGGTGACCTCGGCGGTCCGCGCCAGCGAGTCGTTCGAGATGTTTCGGTCGTCCGCCAGCTTCGTGCGGACCATCATCACCACATTCCCCTGCGGCAGCATCCCCGTCGGCGGGAAGTCCAGCGTGCGCGTCTCGCCGCCGGCGAGCGCCGGGATCACGATGGTGGTGTCATACACTCGCAGATCACCCGGCCGCCACGTCATCTTCAACTGCACCGGCACGTTCGCAAGCGGGAGCGTTCCGTTGTGCCGGATAGCGACGCGTGGGGTGAAGGGGGAGGAGATGGTGTCGTTGGAGCGTGGCTGCACGAACTCCAGCGCCTGCACATCCTTGTCCAGCGCAATCGTGAACGGGCGGTCGCTTTGATCCCAGATCCGGGCGTCGGACGTGTTCGTGATGCGGATCAGCGCCTCGCGTGTCGGCACCGCCGGCACCTTCCACATGTAATGGCCGGAGTCGCCGCGCTGCGACCATTGCACCGTTCGCCACGTGGCGCCGTTGTCCGGCGAGACCTCGATCGTCAGGTCCGCGACGGCCGTCTGCTCCCAACGGATGTCGACCATGCCGTCGGTGAAGTACGTCTCACCGCCGTTCTGCGTCAGCAGCTTCAGCGACGTGTTCGGCTGTGTGGCCACCACCTCGAACTGTCGCGCGAGCGCATTGTTGGCGAGCGCCGTGTCCGACGGGATCACGGCGGTGATGGAGGCCATGTACACGCCCGTGTCCTGCAGCGCGATCGATCGGAACGAGGCGGTGGCGTTGGCGCCGGAGGCGATCGATGCGATCACCGTCGAATCCGTGTAGGCCACGGCGCCGGCCGGGTTGCGGATGGTGTACCGGATCTTCACACCCGTCTGCGTCGATGTCCCGATGTTGCGGATCATCGCCGAGGGGGTGAAGGTTGCGGCTCGCTTCACGGTCGAGCCGAGCGCCGGGTTGATGATCTGCACCGCCGCCACGTCGTTCGGCGCCGGACTCGGTACCGGCGACATGCAGCCATACTTCTCACAGGCCGCGCGGATCAACGTTGCCACCCGCGGATGGAACGTGGCAACCGTGCCGACGGTGAGGTGGCAGTAGCTCATGATGGTTCCGGGGTGCGGGTAGGTGCCGGTGAAGCAGCCTCCCTCGGCGCCCCAGCAGGAGTCCACCGCCGGATTCCAGAAACAACTGTGCGTATGCGGCGAGCCGAAGTTGTGCCCGAGCTCGTGCGCCACCACGTCGATATCCCACACGTAGCCGGACGTCGGGAAGTTGAAGTTGCCGCCGGGCCCGGCCTGCGCGAATCCGTAGTCGCCGCACATCGTCCCCACCCAGGCCACGCCGCCGCGGTAGCTGGTCAGGACGATCGCCGAGGTTCGGCTGACGTCCGTCATGTTCGCGAGCCAGTAGTTGCGGATCTGCCCGAGCAGATCGCCGTCGCTGGGGCCGGGATACGGGTTGGTGGCGGTGGTCCAGACGCGGAGATAGGGTACCTGCAGCGCCACGCGGACGTCGCGCTGGTACACGCTCGATACGGCGCCCATCAGCACCACGGCATAGTTCGCGGCGCGCGACAGGTTCTTGCCGTGCGCGCTAAAGAAGCTGTACTCGCACTCCACGCCGATCTGCGCGGCCAGGATCTGAGCGTTCTGCAGGCGGGGGCCCGGTTGCTGCTTGCCGTTGCCGAACAGATCGTCGCGCAGTTCCTCGATCTCCTTCTGTCGCTGGTCGAACGCCTCGACCGCGCCGCACTGATACGGCGCGCGATCCGGCGGCGCCACGTCGTGCTCGTCGTACATGATCATTGTCGGCGTCGGGTTGTCCAGGTTGTCCGGGGCGATCATGATGCGCCGCGGCATCGCGCTTCCCTGCTGCGGCAGTTCGATGAAGCCGAACGCAAAGTTTCGGAAGAAGGCAAGGTAGACATGCGAGCCCGGGATGCCGTCCACCGAGCCGCTGAAGATGAGATGCTTCTCCATGTTCACCGGCCGATCGCCGGAGCGCGAGCCCTCCACCACCACGCCGGTCGGTGAGAGCACGTCGAAGCGTTCGAGCGTCAGGTTCTGCCGCGTGCCGTCAGGAAGCCGGAGGTTCTCGATGCGCGCGTTGTCGGTGGCGATCGGCGTGATCGCATCGAAGGCGGCGGCGTCCATCCGCAGGAAGCGCGCGCTCGCGGGGATCGGCGCCGATGTGTTGCGTGGCCGCTCGGAGGTGGGGAGGAGCAGGGAAAGGTGCTGAACCTGTGCGCTGAGTGAGCTCGACAGGGCGACGAGCGCAGAGGCGATCAGGAGGGACCGGATGAGAACTCGCATCGAGGCGTTCCGCGATTATGTGCAAGGGAGGATATCGTCTCCGCGTGAAGCGGAGAGGCCGGAGGGGGGGATTCGGACCGGCGAAGATACGGATTCAGGGGTACGATTGCTTCGGGGGATGGGGGATATTGTGGCTCCGAATGCCTGTTGTGCGGGAGCCCGCGCCGGCAGCCATGCACATCGTGGGAGCAGGGGGTCAACTCCGGGACGACGGACATGGTGTTGTGCCGGAGTTGACTCCGGCACCGTCGGATGCAGTACGTCGATGGGTCGCGGAGTCAACTCCGCGACAACGGAGGCTATGCGTTGATCCCGCTCCGGAACGGGTGACTCCGGCACCGCGGAGTGCCGTTCGTTGAAGGGGTGCGGAGTCAACTCCGCACAACGGAGGTTATGCGTTGATCCCGCTCCGGAACGGGTGACTCCGGCACCGCGGAGTGCCGTTCGTTGAAGGGGTGCGGAGTCAGCCCCGCGACACCGGGGGCTGATTGTGCGCCTACAAGAAGTGCGCCTGCAGGAAGTGCGCCTGCAGGAAGTGCGCCTGAAAGACGCCTTCGATCTCCAGCGCTTTTCGATTCTCGCTCTTTCATCCCGCGGCGCGGCGGCGATTAATCCGACCGATCGTATCGCGGTCCGATGGACGCTCGCGTCGTGTTGGTGGGGTGTGTATATTGCGGCTCTCCGGATTGCGCCCGTCAACGGCGGCGCGTGATTGGTTTCCACTCTCCCTACGTCCACTTCATTTTCGGCGCAACACGCGGGCGATGTCCCTGTCTGAGGGCATTGGCTTGCGACCGTGTTGTTGTCGCGTGCGGCAGTGTCGTTCAACTGTCTGCGTCGACTTCACCTTCGGTGTCCTTCATTCCATCGAACCTGTACTCGATGCAATCATGGTTCCTATCACGTACCACAATTCGCGACGATATCTCACGCGTCTGATCGCGCGGCTGAGCCTGCCGTTGGGCGGGCTCGTGCTTGCGCTGTTGGCGGTGTCGTGCGCAACGCCGCATCTGGCTGAACCGAACCAGTACAATGTGGAGCTCGTCTCCGGCGCCAATGTGCTCTGCCAACGGATCGGCTACGATTCGGTCACCGACCGCCTGACGGTGATCACGGCGGCCGGGGAGCGCCGCGAGTTCAAGTATCGTGACGTCGAGCGCATCACCGACATCTCAACGCCGATCGACCCGACGGCGGTGGTCGACAGCGTCGGGGAGTGTCCGTACTGCTACGAGTGCCCGGGACGGCCGCGCTGCACCGAGGGCTTCTTCACCGAGGCGAGGATCATCGGGAAGTATCGCGGGAGCGGCTCGTACGTGCGCCAGACGGCGAACGGCCCGCAGGAGGTGCGAAGCGAGACGTTCACGCTGGCGGAGAACGGCACCACGCTTGCGCTCGAGGCGCAGGGTGCATGGGGCATTCGCTCCGGCCCGCTGCAGCTTGGAGTGTTCGCGGGCGTGATGCCTGCCGACGGAAGCTGGTTCCTGCCGATCGGTCTGCATGGGCGCTACGAATTCTCGTGCGCGTGCGCGACGCCGAACGTTTTCCTCAACATCGGGTTGCCGATCGACTTCCGTACCGGGACGCCGTTGTTCGTGAGCGACTTCAAGCGGCAGCGAAAGTATGTGAGCGCCGGGGTCGGGTACACGATGGCGATTGGGCCGTCGCTCGATCTCGCCTTCGATCTCGGCTATCAATATCTGACGGTGCCGCTCTCGCAGATCGATTGCTGCCCCGGCGTTCCGGCCGAGGATCGCTTCCCGGCGCGCAACGTACAGGGCGTCTTTATCGGCGCGGGCCTGAGCTGGTAGCCGGACCGTCGAGTTGCCGCGCCGTCCTGTCGGACGCCTGTTGAAATCATTGTGCAACGCATTCATTCCCTTCAATTGCAGAGGACGCCATGAGGGTATCGCTACGCATTCCACACGCCGCCGCGTTGTTGCCGGCTCTGTTCCCGTTGCTGTTGCTCCTTGCCGCGTGCCAGGATGTGGTGGAGCCGCCGGATACCACGATGCGCACGGTGACGATCGTTGCCGAAACGAACACGGCACAGGGGATCGAGGGTCTGGAGGCGACGTTCTTCCACGACTCGGCGAACGCGTCGGAGGCGGGGCATGCGGTCACCGGGAGGGAGGGCCGAGCGGCGATCGCGCTGGCGATCCCAAACTTCGGCAAGGCGTTCTCGCTCCGGCTGCGCAGGGGAACGGAGTATCAGCGCACGCTCTATCCGGTCTTCCTGAAGTGCCAGGATACCACGCTGGTGATCGTGCTGCCGCGTAGTGCGGGTGGGAGGGACACCACGGTTGTGCAGCGTGTCATCTGCTCCGGTCCTGCTGAAACGTTGCCGCTCCGGTTCATCGCGTGCCCGACCGAGACGGTGGAGCAGGCGGTTGATCTGGTGAACGGATGCGCGACGGCGGTGGACTTCACGATACCCGCAGGCCCGGCCGCGCCGTTCGGGCTGCGCGCGCTGCGCAACGGCGTCCCCGCAAGCGGAACGGTGACGTTGGCGCCGGGGGAAACGATCCGGTTCGTGGCGAGCTACTCCGGTCTGGATCAGCTCACGCCGGCCTCGGCCACCGTTGTATTGCGGAACAGCGTGGGGGGTGGCGTGGATCTGAAGCTGTACGGCGAGCCGAACAAGGATTGCGCGCATCCGCCGATCGAGATCTCGTGCGACAATCCGGTGGACATCTCCGCCTCCTGTCCGATCGGCCGCGTCTGCGTGGGGAAGCAGATGGGCGCCATGTCGATGGAGGTACGCAACGCCGGCAACGAGCCGCTCGAGGTGACGGTGCCCGAGATCCCCCCGCCGTTCATCGGTGTGATCCGCGATGCCTCCGGCGCGGTGATAACGAAGCGCACGATCGTGCTGGCGCCGGGTGAGAATTTCGCCGTCACGATCAGCATCAAGGCGGAGCGAGTCGGCACGTATCCGTTCAGGCTCGTTCTCTCCGCGCGCTGCCTGACGTCCGGGAGCAGGACGGATATCGCCGAGGTGTTCGATGCTCAGGCGGACTCGTGCAACAACTGCGATTGCCCGACGGGCGGAAGGCTGGTGAACATCGGCGAGACGGTGCCGGTGGGCGAGGAGCGCACGGTACAGGAGGTAGTATTCCGCAACGATCGCGATTGCCCGATCCTCGTCAAGAGCGTCGGTGCCCCGTCCTCATCGGCGTGGTCCGTCGTGCCGCCGACGAACCTGCCGCAAACCGTGCAGCCCGGCCAGGAGCTCAAGTTGACGCTGAAGTTCAAGCCGACGTCGAGCGGTGAATCAAACGCGTCGCTTCCGTTCGTGATGTACTACGACACGTTGAAGGGGGCATGCAACTACAATGTCCTGCTTTCGGCCAACGGCTGCGCGACGCCCTGCCCGGAGATCGTGCCTCCGGCGGCCTGGCGGCATCCGGTGGTCAACGCCTTCGACACGCTGTATCTGGAGGAGACCTCCTCACGCCGGGTGTTCGTCAGCGTTCCGGGACGGCCGAACGCGTCGAAGACGGAGTGTTTCAGCATCACGAACCCGGACACGGCCTGCAAGCCGATCACGCTGCAGATAACGCCGCCGGCGCCGCCGTTCCGTCTGACGGACCCGTCATCGACGACGGTGACGATCGATCCCGGCGAGACGGTGCGGATGTGTCTGGAGTTCGTTGCTCCGACGATCGAGGAGGTTCGTGCGCGCGTGCAGGCGAAGCTGGGGCTGATCTATCGCGACAGCATTCGGGTGCGCGCCATCGGCGGCGGCAACTGCGCCTCCCTGTATCCGATGCAGGCGGAGGTGGACACGCTTCCGCGATGCGGCGAACGCCAATCGCTGGCGCAGTACGAGCAGTACACGACCGAGGCACCGGCCTCGGCGTACGAGGTGTACGACTTCGACGACGCCCGCAAGTACACCGATCAACGAACAAGCGCCGCGTATGCCGGCCAGTTGCCCGGCGCGCAGTATCCACTGATCAACGATCTGTACATCGACGACACCACCGCCGGCGCGCCGGCGATGAAGATCGTGAACGCCGGCGGCGGGCGCGGCCTTGCGGTGGTGCGCGTCAACGCCAGGCTCTCGGATTTCTGCGACAACATCGATGCTCTGCTGAAGAGCACGCGCCCGTTGCTGCCGAACTACACGTACGAGCCGGGCATTCCCGCGCGCATCGGCGACATTCTGGCCGCGCGCCTGGGGCCCAACTCCTACGCGTTGATCCTCATCTCGGGGATCGATCTCGGCTCCGGCAACATCGCGCGCCGTACGATTGTGGACTTCTACGTCATCCATCCCGTACTCCCGTAATCCAGAGGAGCCGAAGGCATGAACATCCGAATGAATCTGTCGGGCCTCCTCGTTGCGGTAGTGCTTGCGGGCTGCGGTTCCAGCGGCACGGGGATCTATCGTGACGCGAGCTGCGGCTCCACATCGGTTCCCGGCTCGCTCGGGCCTGACGTGAATTCCAGCGCCGACGACTACGCGCCGCTCCTGTCGCCCGACGGCCGTGCGCTCTACTTCACGTCCGGGGTGCGGTTGCCGAACGCCACGGCAAAGGAGAAGGGAGGCGCCGGGAGATATGCGCATTTGTTCGTGGCCCGGCCGGCGGGGGGCGACGCCTGGGGATCGCCAGCGCTCTGGCCCGATCCGCTGCGTGGGTGCCCATTCGCCGAGGCGGGAGAGGAGCGATCGATCGAGGCGTTGAACGCCGGCACCGCCACGATGAACGCGGACGGACGAACGACGATCTTCGCGGCCGAGCGCGCGTCGGCGGCCGGCGGGCTCAGCGAGCTGTTCGATCTGTATCAGGTGGATCGCTCGGCGGCGGCCGCGATGACGCCCTGTTCCCCGACGCTGGATTCGGCCAACGAGCCGGGGGCGTGGGACTCGCAGCCGGCGCTCTCGCCGGACGGTACGACGCTCTTCTTCGTGTCGGATCGTCCGCGCCGCGCCGGCGGTCCGCGCGGCGATCGCGACATCTTCATCAGCACCCGGGCGAATGGGGAGATGTGGTCCAGACCGGAACGCCTCGGGACAAACGTGAACACGCCGGGGAACGAAGCCTCGCCGCATGTCAGTGCCGACGGCTATCTCTACTTCGCTTCGGACGGCAACCCGGATTCCGGCGCGGTCCGCCGCAACGATCGCGACATCTTCCGTGTGTCGCTTGCCGCCGCGCGTTCAGGAGCCTCACGCCCGGAGCGGCTGGGCGGGCCGATCAACACCGAGGCGAACGAGGACTTCCCCTGCGTCACCGCCGACCGGCGCACGCTCTACTTCGCAAGCGATCGTTCGGGGGGCTGCGGTGGGCGGGACCTGTATCGCTTCGCGCTCCCCTCACCGGCGGTCAGAATCGTCGGGACGATCACGGCGCTCGACGAGACGGGCGTGCCCGCCAACGTGAGCGGCCTGCGCGTGGTTGCCACCGACGTGGAGACCGGGCGCGGGGTGGAGGCGACCACCGACGGCGCCGGAGCCTATCAGCTATCGGTGGGCGAGGACCGCACCTACCGCGTCTCGATAACGCCGCGCCCCTGCTTCGAGCCGCACCCGGATACGACGCTGCACACCGTGCGGCCGTACGGCATGGACACGACCTACCGTGTGGATGCGATGTTGCGCGGCGTGCCGCTCCGGACGATCACGCTGGGAGCGGCGGACGTGCCGTTCTTCATCACGGGGTACTGGCATCCGAACACGCGGGAGAATCTGGAGCGCTACAAACGTCTGCGCGACACGGAGCATCGATTCGCGAAGGTGCCGTACATCCAGGACGACGACTACGAGTACGACGGCGCCGCCGCCGTCGTCGAGCGCCTGTTCCAGGAGTCCGTCTACGCCACCATCCGCGAGAAGGCGCTCCCGTCCTTCTTCGGCGAATGCCTGCCGGCCAACACCGACGCGGTGCTGATGATCGTGGTGAAGGGATATACCGACAAGCGCACGCTGAGCTGGGACTCGATCACGCATCAGCCGGGCCCGTACGTGGACGTGCCGGTGACGGTGGGCGGTGTGACGATCAACACCGGCGATCCGATGAACGACGAGCAGGGGGGGAACCTGAAGCTCTCGAAGCTGCGCGCGTACTTCACGCTGGCGATGATCGACACGGCACTCGGCAGGCTCGATGATCGCTATGTGAAGTTGAAGAATGCCGGGCGGGTGGTGTTCGGGTGTCAGGGATACGGGCGCGATCCGAACGCCTCGGATCAGTTCGCGTTCAATCGCCGGATCGACGTGGTGATACGCGTGCTGAGGCGGGCCGAGGCGGAGCGGTACCTGAAGGAGGAGATGTAGGGGGTACGTTCCAAGTTCAAAGTTCCAAGTGCCAGATTCAAAGTTCCAAAGTTCCAAAGTTCCAAAGTTCCAGGTTCCAAGTGCCAACGTGCGCTGCGTCCCGGCGACATGAAGCAGCATACGTTCGCGATATACTACTTCGCACACCAACACCCGCAACAGCGGCCGCTCGCAGCAGGGGCCGCACGCAACCCGCATCTTCCCGAGCGTCCATCGTCC
The DNA here is from genome assembly GCA_964549365.1 of uncultured Alphaproteobacteria bacterium. Lineage (GTDB taxonomy): Bacteria > Bacteroidota > Ignavibacteria > OLB7 > OLB7 > JAFDZV01. Next base: position 320 of record CAZJYH010000029.1, on the reverse strand, counting down.
ATCGACCAGCATCTCACGTCCGGAGTGGGCACCACAACACCGCAAAGGGAATGAGGCTACCCGCTCGCCGCCCGCGATCGATGAGACCGGCGTATGGCGCTTCACGATTCACGGCTTTTCCGTAAGTAGCATCTCGTACGGCGCCGCCGGGCGCACCGCCCGACCGATTTTCAACGAGCGGAATACCGACATGAAGACGTGCATCTCCCTTCTCCTCCTGCTTTGCGCAACCGTCATCCGAACCGCAACGGCGGACGCATCCCCTTCGGTGATCACCGGCAGCGTGCTCGGCGCCGACGGGAGACCCATGCGCGTCGCTC